>SYAB01000318.1 GCA_005787665.1 Actinomycetota bacterium | reverse complement strand
GGACGGCACACCCGAGGTGATCGAGTTCGCCGAGACCCTCGAAGAGGTGGTCATCCACACCGTCGAAGGGGGTCACATGACCAAGGACCTCGCGATTCTGATCGGCCCGGACCAGCCGTGGCAGACCAGCGAGCAGTTCCTGGCCACGCTGGCCGACAACCTCAAGAAGTCCCTCGTCTAGTCGCTCAGCCCGCCGGAGGCACCTCGCGCAGCGGTGTCCGATGCTCCTCCACCCAGGCGATGATCAGGTCGGCGATGGTCTGCGGCGCCTCGAACATCGGGATGTGCCCGACGTGGGGCAGGGTGGTGACCCGGTCGATGTCGGGAATGTGGCGGAGAAAGTGCTTGGTGTAGCGCGGGTGCGGCAGCACCCGGTCACGCTCGCAGACCACCAGGTTGGTCGGGGTCTCGGTCTGAGCCAGTTCCATCAGTCCCGGCAGCAGCAACGCCTTGAGAAGCAACTGGTAGTAGGCCCGGCAGTGGGTGACATCGTCGATGACCTCGAGCAGGTCGGCGTCGGACAGTCCGGCCGGGGTGGCGCTGATCGGCACGCTGGCCAGTTGTTTGGCCAGCGGCAACCGGGCCGCCCGGGGACCGAGCAGCAGGGCGGTCAGCCATACTGGCGCGCCGGCGACGAATTTCGCGACGATCTCGTACTTCACCGGCGACCAGCGATGCCAGCCGCCGGCCGGGGCGATCGCGGTCAGGGTGCGGGCCCGGCCGCGCCGTTCCAGTTCGAAGGCGACCCAGCCGCCCAGCGAGTGGCCTACAACGTGGGCGGTGTCCCAGCCGATATCGTCGAGTTGGGCTTCCACGTGGTCGGCCAGTGTCTCGCTGTCGAGGAACCACGACCGGGTTCGAGGGCCGCCGTTGTGGCCGGCCATCGTCGGCGCGAACACCTCCAGCCGGCCGGTCTCGGCCAGCCGCGGCGCCACCTCGTTCCAGACGTGGGAGGACATCATGAACGGGTGCAGCAGCAGGACCGGCTCGCCCGAACCGAGGTGGATGGGTTTGCGTGTCACGCTTCCACGATAAGTTGCCCGCCGTGATCGTCACCACCATCAACGTCAACGGCGTCCGCGCCGCGGTGCGGCAGCGTTCGCCGGAGAACCCGGGCCTGCTGGCCTGGCTGGAGCGGACCGCCGCCGACGTCGTCTGCCTGCAGGAGACCCGGGCCGATGACTCCCAGCTGGCCGAGGCGCTGGCCCCGGCGCTGGCGGGCGGCTGGCAGCTGGCCAGCGCGCAGCCGCACCTGAAGGGTCGCAGTGGGGTGGCCGTGCTGAGCCGGACGCCGGTGCGCGACGCCCGGGTCGGGCTGGCCGGATTCGCCGAGCACGGCCGGTATCTGGAAGTCGACCTGGCTGACGGCGTCACGATCGGCAGCGTCTATGTCCACACCGGTGAGGCCGGCACCGACCGGCAGGTGGAGAAGGAACGGTTCATGGCGGCCCTGGCCGCCCGGATGGCCGAGCTGTCCGACCGGCCCGCGGTGCTGTGCGGGGACTGGAACATCGCCCACACCGAGAAAGACATCAAGGCCTGGAAAGCCAACGCCAAAAAGTCCGGGTTCCTGCCCACGGAGCGGCAGTGGCTCACCGCCCTGATGGACACCGGCTGGGTGGACGTCGCCCGGCAGCTGCACGGCGATGTGCCTGGTCCCTACAGCTGGTGGTCCTGGCGGGGCAAGGCGTTCGACAACGATGCCGGCTGGCGTATCGACTACCACCTGGTCACCGAAGCGCTCGCCGCCCGGGCCCGCCGAGCGCGGGTGGAGAAACCGGCCGCCTACGCGCTGCGGTGGTCCGACCACGCCCCGGTGACCGTCGAGTTCGACGATGAGATCTAGCTAGACCGCGCTCGCGCCGATCGCGTGGTCCCCCAGCGGATCACCCAGGGCCACCATACTCTGGAAATACTCGATCACCCGGGCGTCGGAGACGTCCAGCGCCGGCCACTGCGGCCAGTCCCAGGTGTCGTTCATGAACGGCTGCATCTGATCGTGGCTGAGCACCGTGAGGTGATTGAGGTCGTGAGCGGTGGCGCCGCCCTCGATCACCAATCGGCCGTGGGCGCGGTCATGCATCCAGCCCGCCCAGTGCGGTTCCATCCTCAGGGTGTTGATGAAAGCGGTCTGGTAGCCGTTGTCGAGCAGGTACTCGGCGTAGCCGTCGTGACCGTGGGCGGCCACCATGGCCATCACCGCATCGACTGAGCCCAGACGGGCGGCGCGTTCGATATCCGCCACGATCTGGGGGTCGTAGGAGTGATCGGCGATCCAGCCGACCTTGGCGCCCTGCATCGCGTAGTACAGGCCGACGCCCTGCACGTCGGTGTCCCAGGCCTGGGCGTTGTTGGTCAGGCCGTTGGCGAAGGCCCACTCGCCGACGTCCTCGATCGTCGCCGGCGCGAGTCCGGCGAACCGGCGCAGGTCGTTGTAGGCGACGACGGCCTCTGTGGTGATCGGGGTCCGCCCGCCCGCCAGGGCGTCCATTCCGGTGTGGTCGCTGCCGTGGAACATGCCGAAGGTCATCAGATCGACGTACTCACCGGGGTCGACGGGGTCGACGGGATCGACCGGGTCCACCGGATCGACAGGATCGACCGGATCCACCGGCGGTGCCACGACGGCGCGGTCGAGGATCGTGCCCACCCCCATCGCATCGGTCACGGTGGCCCCGGAGGACTGGGACAGCATCACCATGAAGGCCTCGCTGCCCTCGGCGAGGCCGTCGCGCTGCACCAGAACGGCAATGATCTTCTCGGTCTCACCGGGTGCGAAGGTGAGGGTGCCGGAGGTGGCGGTGTAATCGGTGCCGGCGGTCGCGGTCATGTTCGAGGTCGCGTACTGCACCGTCATCGGCTGCGCCGACGCCGCGGTCAGCGACACGGTGAACGTCGCGATGGCATCGGAATCGGATCCGGCGAACTGAATCGCCGTCAGATACGCCATTTTGTTCTCGTTGACGGTGAGCCAGTCGTTGGCCAGGATTCCGCCGGTGTCACCGGAATTCGGGTTCCACGACCAGAAGGTCCAGCTGATGTCCTCGGCTCCGGCCGGGATGTCGATGGTGCCGTCATTGTCGAGATCACCGGAGAGATAGGACGTGATGGCCTCGAACCAGACGACGTCCTTCGGGTCGGTGAGGTTGGTGCCGAACTCGCCGACGTAGACCGGGGCGATGCCCTCTTCGTAGATGTAGCCCCACATCTGGCGGAACTTTGCCGGCAGCGCCGCGCCGAAGTCGGGGCCCTGGAACCACGGCTGGGCGTAGACCGAGTTGGGATAGTCGTGCGGGGAGTAGACCACCCGGTGGGGTACGTCGAGGGTGATCGGTCGGTCGGCGACGCCCATCAGATTGCCGCCCCACCAATAGCTTTGGCCCCCATAGCTGCCGACGCCCTCGACGAAGACCAGCAGGTCGGGGTTGACCGCGAGGACCGCGTTGCCGGCCCGTTCGGCCGCCCGGGCCCAGTCGGTCGCCCCGCCGCCGCCCCAGGTGCCGTTGTGCGGCTCGTTGTGCAGGTCCATGCCGATCACCGTGGGGTTCTCGGAGTAGCGCTCGGCGAGCATCTGCCAGTCCGCGACCCAGGCGTCCTCGGTGTAGGCGCCGTCGTACCAGAGTCCGTTGCCCGAGGTTCCGGTGCCATAGCCGCTGCGGTGGTGATCGAGGATGACGCGCATGCCCTGCTGTCCGGCGTAGTCAATGACGGCGTCCATGATCTGCAGGCTGGTCAGCCCCTGCAGGTCGGGGTTCTTCGAGAAGTCGATGCCGTTGGGTGCGGCCGTGCTGTGCAGGGCCTCGCTGGCGAACGGCAGCCGGATCGTGTTGAAACCCTCGGCGGCCATCTGGTCGATCATGTCGGTGTAGGAACGGGTCCACAGTCCATGCGGCGCACCGGTGGTCGACTCCATACCGAACCAGTTCACCCCCGAGATCTGCACCGGGTTTCCCGACGAGTCGAGGATCTGGTTGCCCGACGTATGCAGGAACCCTGCCGCGATACCGCCGGCCGAGGGTTCGCCGACCGTGGCGTCGGAGATGCTCAGGCCCGGTGTCAGCGTGGGCGTGTCGTCGTCGACGATGGTGCCGAGTGCGGTGCCGTCGGCGATCGTCGCGCCGACGGGATCGGTCAGCCTGACGGTGAACGTCTCCTGCGGTTCGACGGTGTTATCGCCGAGGATGTCGACGTGCACGGTGCGGGTGGTGGCGCCGGGGGAGAAGCTCAGGATGCCGGCCGTCGCGACGTAATCCGTACCCGCGAGGGCGGTGCCGTCGATGGTGGCGTAGCCCACGCTGATCGGTTCGGTCGAGGCTTTGTCCAGCCGCACCGTGAACATGAAGTGGCTGTGGCCGCCGTCTCCCTCCGCCGTCGAGAGGTCGTCGATCGACAACGCGGGCGGGACATCTGGCGGCGGCGTGGCCGCGGTGACGGTCACCGTCACCGGCACCGTGATCGACGTCGGCGTCCAGAAGTTGAGGTGAAAGCCGGTGTCGCGGACGGTTGCCGAGAAGGTGTCCGTGCCACCGGTCCGGGCCAACTCCGCCCCGGCGGTGTAGGTGAAGGTGCCCTCGGTGTCGATGGTCACCGTGCCGTGGGCCGGGGGCGTGGCCACCGTGTAGCGCAACGGGTCGTCCTCGGTGTCGGCGCCCCCGAGGGTGCCGACGGCCACGCCCGGTTCGCTTAGCCCGTACTGGACCGGGTTCGCCGTCGGGGTGCGGTTGAAGAACAGCCGGTTGATCTCCCTGCTGATCAGGGATAAGACCGCCGCCAGCATGTCGATCGGGTTGGCGGACGCCGCCTTCGCCGTCGGCGAGCCGACCGCCGCCGCTGTGGCCGCCGAGGGTGCCGCCGTCATGATCGGGGCGGTGACCGCGATCGGGCGGGCGCGCACCGGTGCTCCGGCGGCGGTCGCAGCGGCCCGCACCGCGTCCGTCGTCGGTACCGGTTGGGTGATGGGCGCCGCGCCCTCGGAGAGGGACCTGGAGAAGGACCTGGAGAGGGAACCCGAGAGGGACTCGGAGAGGGACCCGGAGAGGGACTCCGAGAGGGGGGAGCGATCGGGCCGGACTGCCGGCGTGGTGACCTTGCGGCCAGACGCGGCCGCGCGGGGGCGATTGTCGGAGGTCGCGCCGTCGGGGGCGGTCCGTCGCCGGACGGCAGTGTCCGTCGCCGGCCGTCGGGTCCGCTCCCGCTGCCCCGGTGACGGCGGGGAGTCTTTGGCGGAGTGCGTCGGCCGGGTGTCGACCTCGCCGCTGTCCGCCCCGGCGACTGGTTGCCCGGTCGTGATCAGGCCCAGGCCGAGTGCGATGACGGCCGCGCCCCGGCGGCCGTTGCGTGACAGTGAATCCATGACAGCACCTCGTCGGTCGGCCGGCTCGCAGAATTGGTTACACCCGTTACCAGAAACTAGCACGGCCCGGCCTCTACCCTCAACGGATGCCGCAGGGGTCGAGGTGGACTGGGCTCTCGCGTGCCGACCGGCACGCCGAACGGCGGCGGCTGCTGGTGAGCGCGGCCTTCGAGTTGTTCGGCGAGGGCGGTGAGTCCGCGGTCACGGTCCGGTCGGTATGTCGGCACAGTCGGCTGAATACCCGTTATTTCTACGAAAGCTTCACCGATATCGGGGAGTTACTGGGCGCGGCCTACGACGAGGTGGTCGCCGAGCTGGTCGCCGTCCTCGGCGGGGCCATGGCGGAGCTACCCGATGACCGGGCCCGACTGCGGGCCGGGATCCGCGCCGTGCTGGATTTCAGTTCGGCCGATCCGCGCCGCGGCAAGCTGTTGTTCACCGAGGCGCGCACCAATCCCACGTTGGCGGCGCGCCGGTCGGCGACCCAGAACCTGCTCCGCGAATCGGTGATCGCGACGGCCGAGTCGGCGCCGCGGGCACAGCGGACCGCCGACCTCGTCGGGGCCGCGATGTACGCCGGCGCGATGGCCGAGTTGGCCCAGCAGTGGCTGTCGGGCCGACTCGGTGATGATCTCGACGCGGTGGTCGACGTCGCCGTGCGAGTGCTGATGCGTTAGCAGCCCTGCCGGTTGGGTCCGTCCAGTGCGGTGGGTGCGTCCTGGATGCCCTGATGGATCACCTCGAACACCCGCGGATCCCAGGTCAGTGCCGAGGGCCAGTCCAGCCGGGCCTGATCGGAGACGTAGATGCTGTGGGTGTCGTCGAAGAGGTGGCAGCGGCGGCGCGGGAGGATCGGATCTCCGATGCCGCGTGCCAGCGCACTGTCCTCGGCCACCAGTCCGTCGTTGGGCCAGACCGCCGGGTTCGCCGGGCCCGGCACGGTGAACCGGTTGCCCGCGATCAGCACCACCGGGATCCTGTCGAGCACGCCGGACTGGAATTCGTTCCATCCGCTCGGGCCCATCAGAAAGGCCTTGTTGACTTCCCGTCCGGAGCCCGACATCTTTTGCAGAACAACGGTTTTGGACTCCTCCATGCCGGACTCGCAGAATTTGTCGCCCTTACAGTCGGCGATCGGGATCAGGTCGTTGGCGTAGTCGGAGAGATACGAGCCCTGCCAGGGGGTGCCGATGGTCGTCAGGGAACGTACCGTGACCTGGCTGCCCGTGGTGGCCAGCACCCGGATCGCCGCACGGGAGTACAGGCCGCCCATCGAATGCGCCACCAGGTCGATCTCGGTCACGCCCTTGTCGTCGTGCAACCAGTTGATGAAGCGGGCCAGGTGCTCTCCGGCGGTGTCGATGCTGCCGGTGGAGTTCACCGTCATGTTCTCCGGCAAGGTCACCGGGCAGACTCCGAAGGCGCCGAACCCGGTCTGGTCGACCACCTGGCCGCGGCCCGCCATCGCCGGCGAGGTGTAGACCGTGTAGCCCTTGGACATCAGGAACTCCCGGATCGCGGTATTGGTGTTGCCGGCCGCCAGTCCGGTGGCGCAGGCGGCATCCGGAGTGGTGAACGGACTGGTGGCGTTGCCGCCGGACACCACCACCACGGCCGCACCGGGTGGGCGCTTCTCCCCGGAACCCGGGGCGCCCGAGCAGGCGGCCAGTATGGACGCCGCGGTCAACGCCGCAGCCATCACCGCCAGGAATCTCCGCATGACAGGATTGTTCCACCATGAGCCAACGTTCCACCATGAGCCAGCAATCCCGTGTCGTTTTCTCCGGTGTGCAACCGACGTCGGACTCCCTGCATCTGGGCAACGCACTGGGGGCAGTGCAGCAGTGGGAGACCCTGCAGGACGACTACGCGACCTACTTCTGCGTCGTCGACCTGCACGCCATCACCGTGCCGCAGGACCCTGGGGTGTTGCGCAGGCGCACCCTGGTCACCGCCGCGCAGTATCTGGCGCTGGGCATCGACCCTTCCCGGTCGACGATCTTCGTGCAGAGCCAGGTGCCGGCGCATGCCGAATTATCCTGGGTGCTGGGATGTTTCACCGGCTTCGGCCAGGCTTCGCGGATGACGCAGTTCAAGGACAAGTCGATCAAGCAGGGGGCCGACTCGGCGACGGTGGGACTGTTCACCTATCCGGTGCTGCAGGCCGCCGACGTGCTGCTCTACGACACCAACCTGGTTCCGGTCGGGGAGGACCAGCGCCAGCACCTGGAACTGGCCCGCGATATCGCCCAGCGGTTCAACGCCCGGTTCCCGGGCACCTTCGTGGTCCCCGAGGTGATGATCGCCAAACAGACCGCCAAGATCTACGACCTCGCCGAGCCGACTGCCAAGATGAGCAAGTCGGCGGCCACCGACGCCGGCCTGATCAACCTGCTCGACGATCCGAAGGTCTCGGCCAAGAAGATCCGCTCGGCGGTCACCGACAGCGAACGGGAGATCCGGTTCGACCAGGAGGCCAAACCGGGGGTGTCCAACCTGCTGTCCATTCAGTCCGCGATCACCGGCACCCCGGTCGACACGCTGGTCGCCGGTTACGCCGGGCGCGGCTACGGCGATCTGAAGGCCGACACCGCCGAGGCGGTCGTGGAGTACGTCACCCCGATCCGGGGGCGGGTCGAGGAGCTGCTCGCCGACCCCGCCGAACTGCAGGCGATCCTGGCCGCAGGTGCCGCCCGCGCCCGCGAGGTGTCGGCCACCACGCTGCAACGGGTGTATGACCGGTTGGGCTTCCTGCCCCCCGGATGATGCGGGCGCTGGATCGGTTGCGGCAGCGGTACCCCTGGCTCGACCATGCCCTTCGCGCCCAGCAGCGCTACGACCGGGCCCAGGGTGATTTCTATGCCGCCGGGGTCACCTACTTCACCATCTTCGCGATGTTTCCGCTGCTGATGGTCGGCTTCGCGGTGGTCGGTTTTGCCCTCGCCAGCCGGCCCGACCGGCTGGCTGAGATCGACCGCCAGGTCAAGGCGGCGGTGCCCGGCGACTTCGGCGAGCAGATCATCAGCCTGATGGACGCCGCCATCGCCTCGCGCACGTCGGTGGGGGTGATCGGCCTGGCCACCGCGCTCTACGTCGGGCTGCTGTGGATGCAGCGGTTGCGGGCGGCACTGAGCCAGATGTGGGGTCAGCAGTTCCCGCCGCCGGGCTTCTTCAACACCCGACCATCCGACGTGCTGGCCCTGGTGGGCGCCTTTCTGGCCAGCCTGTTGACCATCGGGTTCAGTGCTCTGGCCAGTTCGGCGCTGCGGCTGACAGGGTCGGTACGACTGGGGTCGCTGGTGGTGTCGGTCCTGGTGGCCTGGCTGCTGTTCACCGTGATGATCGCTCGGCTACCGCACGATCCGCTGCCGTTGCGACAGTGCGCCGCGGCGGGCCTGCTGGCCGCCGTCGGCTTCGAGGTGTTCAAGCAGGTGGCCTCGATCTATCTGCGGGTGGTGCTGCACGGCCCGGCCGGGGTGACCTTCGGTCCGGTGCTGGGACTGATGGTCTTCGCCTACATGACGGCGCGGCTGGTGCTGTTCGCGACGGCCTGGGCGGCCGAACGTCCCGTTAGCGGGCCTGAACCCGCTGATTCAGCGATCGGGCAGCCATGATCAGGCCGAAGATGATGACCGTGCCGATGACCGCGACACCCACCCGCACCGGGAGCGCTTCGGCCGACAGGATCGGCACCGATACCGGGGCGGCATCGGGTCGGGGCGGCAACAGCGAGGGATCCGGCTCGATCAGCGTGCCGATCAGTGTGCCCGGCGCGGTGGCGAAGCCGTAGTCGAGCAGCCGGGCGGCCTGCTCCCACGGGGCGATCACATCGCGGGTGCCGCGCAGCAGCACTGTCACCAGCCGCCGGCCGTCGCGGTTGGCCGCGCCGACGAAGGTCTGCCGGGCATCGTCGGTGAAGCCGGTCTTGCCGCCCATCGCGCCGGGATAGTTGAGCAGCAGCTTGTTGTCGTTCTCGATCGGGTAGGGCGGCGCGCCGTTGTTGTCCGGGAACTGGTAGGTGCGGGTCGCGACGATGTCGGCGAACGTCGGGTTGGCGAACGCATACCGGTAGAACAGGCCCATGTCGTAGGCGGAGGTGCTCATTCCCGGCCCGTCGAGACCGGACGGGGTGGCCACCCGGGTGTCGCGCGCGCCCAGCTTTGCGGCCAGCGCGTTGATCTTGCCCAGCGCGACGTCCACCCCGCCCAGGGCCCTGGCCAGCGCGTGGGCGGCGTCGTTGCCGGAGTACATCAGCAGGCCGTGCAGCAGGTCGTTGACGGTGTAGCGGCCGCCGGGTTCGATGCCGACCTTGGTCCCCTCGACGTTGGCATCCTCCTGGGTGCCGTCGATGATCCGGTTCAGGGGAAGCTCGCCGATGGCCACCATCGCGGTGGCCACCTTGATGATGCTGGCGGGCCGGTGCCGGCCGTGCGGGTCCCGGGCCGCGATCACGTCACCGGTGTCCAGATCGGCCACCAACCAGGCCTCGGCCGAGACGTCGGCGGGCAGTGGCGGGGTACCCGCCGCGACGATCACCCCGCAGCCGCTCAGCGCATCGCCGCCGACCGGGCTGGCCGGCACCGGCAGAGGTTGCGGCGGGTCGCCGGCTTTGGGCACTTCCGAGGAGTCCACGGCCGGCGGGGTGGACACCTTGTATGGACAGCTGTTCGGGTCCTGAGCCGGCGCAGGGTCGGCCAGGGCCAGTGCGGGATTGCCGGCAATCATCAGCGTGGCCGCGATGGCGGCAGCGCGCCGCACCGTGGTCAACATCGCCATGGGTTCGCAGGTTAGGCCATCGCCGGCCGGATTCAGCGGAGGCCGCGCTGTGACTGGTGTGACTGGTGGAGTAATTGTTACTTCGGGCAGCGGCAGTGCGCGACGGCCGGGAAGCCGATGCTGGACATCCACAATCGGCCGTCGTGTTCGACCAGGCCGGTGACCACCCCGAAGTCGGGGCGTTTCATCTGGATTCCGGCCACCGCGGCGCCGGTGTCGGGGTCGAAGGCGACCACCCAGATCATCGGCTCGATCTGCGGCTGAAGCCGGTCGGGCAACTTCCAGATCAGGGATCGCAGCAGCGGCGCCCGGGGGGCCAGGTAGTCCGCGGTCGCATTGACCGGGCTGGCCATCGCGCACCAGATCCGGCCGTCCGACCCTGTCGAGATGTTGTCCGGCATCGCCGACAGGTGCTGCGCCAGGGGTGTCACCGTCCCGGCCCGCGGTCCGGTGAGCCAGTACTTGGACAGCCGGCGGCCCTGGGTCTCGGCGAACACCAGTGCCGTGCCGTCGGCGGTCAGCGTCAGGCCGTTGGCGAAGTACAGGTTCCCGAGCACCTGCGCGACGGTTCCATTGGTATCCCGGCGGAACAGACCGCCGTCACCGCGTGCCTCGAGAATCGCGCCCTTGAAGTACGCATAGCTGAACTTCGCTGTCGACTCGGTGAAATAGATTGTCCCGTCAGGCAATTCGACGACGTTCGAGCAGAATTGCAGCTTCCTGAAGTCGACCGACTCCACCAAGACCTCGATGTCGCCGGTCTCCCGGTTCATCGACACCAACCCGCCGGGACTGGTGCAGATGAGCAGCCGGCCGTCACGGGCGACGGTCATGCCGAGCGGCCGACCGATGGTCTGGCCGACCACCCGGACCTCGCCGGACGGGTCGATCCGGACGATGCGTCCGTCGGCCAGCCCGGTCCACAGCGCCCCGTCGGCGTCGACCACGATGTCCTCGGGCGCATCGCCGGGCATCGGGACCACGGTCAGCTCGGCCGGGCCGAAATCGGGCAGCGGATCGACCGGCGGCGGCTGCCACCGAACCGGGTCGACCGGGGGCCTGGCGGCGTCAGCTCCAGGCATTGCCGCGGGTCTGCAGGTGGTCCCAGGCCTGGACGAGCACCCGGCGCAGAATCCCTTCGATCTCGTCGAACACCGCCTGGTCGCTGACCAGCGGCGGAGCCAGCTGGATCACCGAGTCGCCGCGGTCATCGGCGCGGCAGTACAGCCCGGCCTCGAACAACTCGACGGACAGGAAGCTGCGCAACAGCCACTCGGAGAGCTCGTCATCGAGAATCTCCTTGGTCTCCTTGTCCTTGACCAGTTCGATGCCGTAGAAGAAGCCCTCGCCGCGCACGTCGCCGACGATCGGCAGGTCGAGCAGCCGTTCCAGGGTGGCCCGGAACGCCGGAGCGGTGTTCTTGACGTGGTCGTTGAGACCCTCGCGTTCGAAGATGTCGAGGTTCGCCAACGCCACCGCCGCCGACACCGGGTGTCCGCCGAAGGTGTAGCCGTGGGCGAAGGCGGTGACTCCGTCGTCGAACGGCTCGAAAAGCCGGTCGGAGGCGATCATCGCGCCGATCGGGGAGTAGCCCGAGCTAATACCCTTGGCCGTGGTGATGATGTCGGGGGTGTAGCCGAAGTCGTTGCAGGCGAACATCGAGCCGATCCGGCCGAAGGCGCAGATCGTCTCGTCGGAGACCAGCAGCACGTCGTATTCGTCGCAGATCTCGCGGACCCGCTCGAAGTATCCCGGCGGTGGCGGAAAGCAGCCGCCGGCGTTCTGCACCGGTTCCAAAAACACCGCCGCCACCGTGTCCGGGCCCTCGAATTCGATGGCCTCGGCGATCCGGTTGGCCGCCCACTGGCCGAATTCCTTGATGTCGGTGTTGTGCCCCTCCGGTGCCCGGTACCAGTTGGTGTTGGGCACCCGGAAGCCGCCGGGGGTGATGGGTTCGAAGGGCGCCTTGAAGGTGGGCAGGCCGGTGATGGCCAGTGCGCCGTGCGGGGTGCCGTGGTAGGCGATGGTCCGCGAGATGACCTTGTACTTGCCGGGACGGCCGGTCAGTTTGTAGTACTGCTTGGCCAGCTTCCAGGCGCTCTCGACGGCCTCACCGCCGCCGGTGGTGAAGAAGATCCGATTGAGGTCCCCGGGCGCATAGCCGGCGAGTCGCTCGGCGAGTTCGATGGCCGGTTCGGTGGCGTAGGACCACAGCGGGAAGAACTCCAGCGTCTGGGCCTGGGCGGCGGCCGCTTCGGCGAGTTCCCGGCGGCCGTGGCCGACCTGGCAGGTGAACAACCCGGAGAGACCGTCGATATAGCGCTTACCGGTGCTGTCCCAGATGTGCACGCCCTCGCCGCGGGTGATGATCGGCGGGGTGATGCCCTTGCCGTGCCGCGCGAAGTGCCCCCACAGGTGCCGGTCCGCCTTCTCCGAGAGTGTCATCGAGTTCCCCAATTATATTGTTGTTTAACGAGTTTCAAATAAACGAGCGTCTCGGTGGACGTGACGCCCGGTACCGCGCGGATCTCGGTGTTGAGCAGATCAAGGAGCTCGGCGTCGTCGGCACAGACCACTTCGGCGATGGCGTCGTAGGTGCCGGCGGTGAGGACGACGTAGTCCACCGCGTCGAGTGCCGAGATTCGATCGGCGACCTTGGTGGCATCGCCCTGGCAGCGGATGCCGATCATGGCCTGCCGGGAGAAGCCGAGTTGCATCGGGTCGGTGACCGCGACGATCTGCATGACGCCCGAGTCCATCAGCCGCTGGACGCGCTGGCGTACGGCGGCCTCGGACAGGCCGACCGCCTTGCCGATCCCGGCATAGGAGCGGCGGCCATCCTGCTGGAGTTTCTCGATGATGGCTTTGGACATCTCATCGAGTTGAGCAGGGCCGCTCGGTCCTGGACCGACGGCGCGCAAATCACGCATACCGATGATTCTGCACGGAATCCGTTGTTTGAGGCAAAAAATGCAACGAAATGCGTAGCATTGGACCGTGATTGCGAGCAGTTGGATCGACGGCGCCCCGGTCAGCACCGGCGGCGCCCGCCATAAGGTCATTAATCCCGCCACCGGCGCGGTCGTCGCCGAACTCGCCCTGGCCACTCCGGCGGATGTCGATGTCGCGGTGGCGTCGGCGCGTGCGGCGCTGCCGGGCTGGTCGGGGGCCACTCCGGCGGAGCGGTCGGCGGTGCTGTTCAAGCTCTCCGAGTTGTTGGACGAAGCCGCCGTCGAGATCGCCGCCGAGGAGGTCAGCCAGACCGGCAAGCCGGTGCGGCTGGCTCGGGAGTTCGATGTGCCGGGCAGTGTGGACAATATCGCCTTCTTCGCCGGGGCGGCCCGCCACCTCGAGGGCAAGGCCACCGCGGAGTACTCCGGCGACCACACCTCCTCGATCCGCCGGGAGGCGGTCGGTGTGGTGGGCACCATCACGCCGTGGAATTACCCGCTGCAGATGGCCGTCTGGAAGGTGATCCCGGCGCTGGCCGCAGGGTGCTCGGTGGTGATCAAGCCGGCCGAACTCACCCCGCTGACCACGCTGACCTTGGCCCGGCTGGCCAGGCAGGCCGGACTTCCCGACGGCGTCCTCAACGTCGTCACCGGCGACGGGGCCAATGTCGGCCACGCGCTGGCCGGCCACCCGGATGTCGACGTGGTCACCTTCACCGGATCCACCGCGGTGGGTCGCAAGGTGATGGCGGCGGCGGCCGTGCACGGTCACCGCACCCAACTCGAACTCGGCGGCAAGGCCCCGGTCGGGGTGTGCGACGACGCCGACCTCGACGCCGCCGTCCACGGCGCGGTGGCCGGTGCGCTGATCAACTCCGGCCAGGACTGCACGGCGGCGACCCGGGCGATCGTCGCCGCGGGTCTCTACGACGACTTCGTCGCCGGGGTGGCCGACCTGATGGGCACGGTGGTGGTCGGCGACCCGCAGGACCCGGACACCGACATGGGCCCGCTGATCTCGCTGGGCCACCGGGACAAGGTGGCCGGCATCGTCGACCGCGCACCGGCCCAGGGTGCCCGAGTGGTCACCGGAGGCCGGGCGCCGGAGTCGCCCGGCGCGTTCTACCTGCCGACCCTGCTGGCCGACGTCGCCGAGGACTCCGAGGCCTACCGCGAGGAGATCTTCGGCCCTGTGCTGACCGTCCGTCGCCACGACGGCGACGACGACGCGCTGCGCCAGGCCAACGACACCCCGTACGGGCTGGCGGCCTCGGCCTGGACCCGGGACGTCTACCGGGCGCAGCGGGCCTCCCGGGAGATCAAGGCGGGCTGCGTGTGGATCAATGACCACATCCCCATCATCAGCGAGATGCCGCACGGCGGATTGGGCGCCTCGGGCTTCGGCAAGGACATGTCGGACTACTCCCTCGAGGAGTACCTCACCATCAAGCATGTGATGAGTGACATCACCGGTGTCGCCGAAAAGGGCTGGCACCGAACGATATTCAGCCTGCGGTGACGGCGGGCTAGGAGTTCTTGGTGAACTCCTCGCCGGTCTCCGGGTTCACCGCCGTCTCCCCTGGGGGCAGGTTGGACAGGTCCGGGGCGATCACCGTCGGCATGTCACCGGAGTCCGGCAGTCCCAGCGTGGGAACTTTCAACCCGGTGTCGAGGACCAGGTCCGCACTGGACCAGCGCGGCAGGGTCAGACCGTGGAAGTAGGCGGGTGAACTGATCCACTGGATCACCATCAGGACCGCGCCCAGCACCAGCGCGCCGATGCCCACCACGGCGACCGCGCCGTACCCGAAGATGGTGACGTTGTTGCCGTCGTCGTCGGTGAGCCAGTCCGGCTTGGCGTACTGGATCAGGCCGTAGATGAACACCGCGGCGAGGATCGACGCACCCAACAGGGGCACCAGGCCGCGCATCATCAAGTTGCGGGCCGAGGTGGTCAGTTCCTTGCGGTAGAACCAGAAGCAGGCGAAGCCGGTCAGTCCGTAGTAGAACGCGATCATCAGGCCCACCGACCCGATCAGCGCGGTCAGCAGATTCGGGCTCACCAGGGTGAAGATCAGGTAGAACAGGATCGACACCGCGCCCATGGCGATCGTGGAGGTGGTGGGCGTCAGGTAGGTCCGGTGGATCTTGGCGAAGGAACTCGGCAACGCCTTGTAGACACCCATCGACAGCGTGGTGCGCGCGGTCGGCAGGATGGTCGTCTGGGTGGACGCCGAGGCCGAGGTCAGGATGGACGCGGCCAGCAGCAGCAGGCCGATCTTGCCCAGGACACTGTCGCCGAACAGGTCCTCGCCCACCGCAGCGAACACGTCGTCGGCATTGTCCTCATTGCCCAGTCCGACCCCCTCGGTGCCCACCCCGGCGAAGGCGATGGTGGCCACCGCCACCGTGGCATAGGTCGCCAGCAGCAGGAAGGTGGAGATCACCGCGGCGCGGCCCGGGGTGGTGCCCGGGTCGTCGGACTCCTCGTTGCAGGCCACGGCGGTGTCCCAGCCCCAGTAGATGAACAGCGCGGTCAGCAGGGCCGGTGCGATGACGGTGGAGAAGTCCAGTCCGGCCGGCCAGAACCAGTCCAGCGACGGGTGGATCGAATAGGGTTCGGCGGTGCCGGTGTAGACCTTGAACAACGCCACTGCGGCGAACGCGACCAGGATGACCAGTTCGATGGCGAGCAGTCCGTATTGCAGCCGGGCCGACACCTCGATGCCGCGGTAGCAGATGTAGGTCATCACGACGATCCAGATGACACCGGCCACGGTCGACCACAGCGTGCTGTTGGCCAGGTCGGCGACGGAGGTCCAGCCCAGCCCGCCGACGAAGGTGAACGAGTAGGAGCCGGCGATCTGGGCGAGGTTGGCCATCACGATGACGTCGGCGGCGATGATGCCCCAGCCGCCCATCCAGCCGACCAGTGGGCCGAACGACCGGGACGCCCAGGTGAAGGTGGTGCCGCAGTCCGGTTCGGCCTTGTTCAGTTCCTGGTAGGCCACCGCGATCATCCACATCGGGATGAACGCCATCAAGATGATCGCCGGCGCCTTGACCCCGGCCAGCAGCGCCCCGCCGCTGGCGATGATCAAGCCCAGACTGGCGGCCAGCGAGTAGGCCGGGGCCGTGGAGGCCATCCCGACCACGATGCTGGAGACCAGCCCGAGTGCGCCGCCCTTGAGGCCCTTGCTGTCTACCGTCCCCGGACCGGGCTGCGGTTCGAAGGTGAGTTCGCCCTTGCTCATGGCGTAGCACCCTACGGGTCGGCAGAACTCCGCGCGCGGCAAGGCGCGCGGGTCAGCGGGCGAACATCAGCGCGCGCTTGACCTCCTGGATCGCCTTGGTGACCTCGATACCGCGCGGGCAGGCGTCGGTGCAATTGAAGGTGGTGCGGCACCGCCACACTCCGTCGGCCTCGTTGAGGATCTCCAGTCGCTCCGCGGCACCCTCGTCGCGGCTGTCGAAGATGAAGCGGTGCGCGTTGACGATCGCCGCCGGGCCGAAGTAGCTGCCTTCGGTCCAGAACACCGGGCAACTGGTGGTGCAGCACGCGCACAGGATGCACTTGGTGGTGTCGTCGTAGCGGGCCCGGTCGGTCGGGCTCTGGATGCGCTCCCGGGTCGGGGGGTTGCCGCTGGTGATCAGGTACGGCTTGACTCTGCGGTAGGCGTCGAAGAACGGCTCCATGTCTACCACCAGGTCCTTCTCGACGGGCAGGCCGCGGATCGGTTCGATGGTGACGGCCAATTGCTTGGCCGGGTTCTTGGGCAGCAGGTCTCGCATCAGCACCTTGCACGCCAACCGGTTCACCCCGTTGACCCGCATCGCATCCGATCCGCAGACGCCGTGGGCGCACGAGCGGCGGAAGGTCAGCGACCCGTCGAGGTAGTTCTTGGCGTACGTCATCAGGTTCAGCAACCGGTCGCTGGGCAGGCACGGGACCCGGAAACTCTGCCACCCGCCGCCGTCGGCGAATCGGTCCGGATCCTCGGGGTCGAAACGGGCGATCTTGAGGGTGACCATCACCGCCTCCGGGGGTACCGGTGGCAGCGGCGGGTCCTGAGTCTGGACGCTTGCGGTCATATCAGTACTTCCGCTCCATCGGCTCGTATCGGGTCTGCACCACCGGCTTGTAATCCAGCCGGATATCGCTGAGCAGGTCCTTGCCCTCTTTGTAGGCCATCGTGTGGCGCATGTAGTTGGTGTCGTCGCGGCTGGGGTAGTCCTCGCGGGCGTGGCCGCCGCGGGACTCCTTGCGGTTCAGCGCGCTGGCCACCGTCACCTCGGCGAGTTCGAGCAGGAAGCCCAGTTCGATAGCTTCCAGCAGATCGCTGTTATAGCGCTTCCCCTTGTCGTGCACGGAGATTCGTGCGTAGCGCTCCTTGAGCGCGTGGACGTCGGTCAGCGCCTGCTTCAGGGTCTCCTCGGTGCGGAACACCGCGGCGTTGTTGTCCATCGACTGCTGCAGTTCGGAGCGGATGTCGGCGACCCGCTCGTTGCCGTGCTCGGAGAGGATGTCGGCGACCCAGCCGGTCACCATGTCGGCCGGGCTGGGTGGCATGTCGACATGCGGGTTGCCCAGGGCGTAATAGGCCGCTGCAAGACCGGCGCGCCGGCCGAAGACGTTGATGTCCAGCAGCGAATTGGTGCCCAGCCGGTTGGCGCCGTGGACCGAGACGCAGGCGCACTCACCGGCGGCGTACAGCCCGGGTACGACATGGGTGTTGTCCCGCAACACCTCTCCGATCAGGGTCGTCGGGATACCGCCCATCAGGTAGTGGCAGGTGGGGTAGACCGGCACCAGCTCGGTCACCGGGTCCACGCCCAGGTAGGTGCGGGAGAACTCGGTGATATCCGGCAGCTTGGCCTCCAGCACGTCCTCGCCGAGGTGCCGCACGTCGATGTAGACGTAGTCCTTGTTGGGGCCCGCGCCGCGACCTTCGAGCACCTCGAGCACCATCGAGCGGGCGACGATGTCGCGGGGCGCCAGGTCGACGATCGTCGGGGCGTAGCGCTCCATGAACCGCTCGCCCTCGCCGTTGAGCAGCCGTCCGCCCTCGCCGCGCACCGCCTCGGAGATCAGGATGCCCAGGCCGGCGAGCCCCGTGGGGTGGAACTGGTGGAACTCCATGTCCTCCAGCGGAAGTCCCTTGCGGAAGACGATGCCGAGGCCGTCGCCGGTGAGGGTGTGGGCGTTGGAGGTGGTCTTGTACATCCGGCCGGATCCGCCGGTGGCCAACACGATGGATTTCGCGTGGAAGACGTGGATGTCCCCGGTGGCCAACTCGTAGGCGACCACGCCGGTGGCCACCGGTCCGCGGGCGGTCTCGGTGAGCACCAGATCCAGTGCGTAGAACTCGTTGAAGAACTCGACGTCGTGCTTGACGCAGTTCTGGTAGAGGGTCTGCAGGATCATGTGTCCGGTGCGATCGGCGGCGTAGCAGGCCCGCCGGACCGGGGCCTTGCCGTGGTCGCGGGTGTGCCCGCCGAATCGGCGTTGGTCGATGCGGCCTTCTGGGGTGCGGTTGAACGGCATCCCCATCTTCTCCAAGTCGAGCACCGCGTCGATGGCTTCCTTGCACATGATCTCGACGGCGTCCTGGTCGGCCAGGTAGTCCCCGCCCTTGACGGTGTCGAAGGTGTGCCACTCCCAGTTGTCTTCCTCGACGTTGGCCAGGGCGGCACACATGCCACCCTGCGCCGCCCCGGTGTGGCTTCGGGTGGGGTACAGCTTGGTCAGCACCGCGGTGCGCGCCCGTTGGCCGGCCTCGACGGCCGCCCGCATCCCGGCGCCGCCGGCGCCGACGATGACGACGTCGTATTTGTGCTCCTGGATCACTGCGGTTCTCCTGGTCGGTTACGCGATGTTCGGGTCGAAGGTGAGCAGGGTGTAAGTGCCGACGACCAGCACGAGGATCATCGACACCGCCAGCAGCGAGTTCAGCCAGAAGCGGGTCGAATCCTTACGGGCGTAGTCGGCGATGATGGTGCGCATCCCGTTTCCGCCGTGCAGCTGTGCCAGCCACAGCATGGAGAGATCCCAGATCTGCCAGAACGGCGAGGCCCAGCGCTGCGCGACGTAGTTGAAGTCGATCCGGTACACACCGTCCTGCCACATCAGGCCGATGAACAGGTGACCGATCACCAGGAAGGTCAGCACCACCCCGGAGAACCGCATGAACAGCCAGGCGTACTTCTCGAAGTTGGGCATCCCCGTTGCCCGCCGCGGCGAACGCGGATTGTCCAGACTGTAGGGATGGTCATGGTCCTTCTCGTGGACCGGGGCCAGCGGGCGGGTCACAGGAACCGCTCCGCCATGTGCGAGCCGATCACGACGGTGGCCGGGACCATCACCAGGAGCCACACTCCGGCGACGGCCCACAGCATCTGGCGCTGGTAGCGCGGACCCTGCCACCAGAAGTCGACCAGGATCACCCGCATCCCGTTGAGCGCGTGGTAGAGCACGCAGGCCACGAGGCCGAGCTCCATGAGTCCGACAATCGGGGTCTTGTAGGTGTCGACGACCTCGTTGTAGGCCTCCGGGCTCACCCGGACCAGGGCGGTGTCGAGCACGTGGACGAAGAGGAAGAAGAACACCGTCGCCCCGGTGATGCGGTGCAGCACCCACGACCACATACCCGGGTCGCCGCGGTAGAAGGTCCGGCGCCGTCGCGGCGCCACCTGTGCCGTTGAACTCATCTCCCGCCCTCCAGTGCCTTGGGTCGTGGGTGGAATCTAATTCGTTTGTACTGCGAAAAGAATGACACCGCGGTGACGTCGCGACGTTCGTTCGAGGTTAGCGGGAAGAACGTCGGTGACAAGGCAATACGGCGCCATCCCCTTCGGGCCGTGTGCTGAAAATCTCACCGCCGAAACGGCACAAT
>SYAB01000037.1 GCA_005787665.1 Actinomycetota bacterium | reverse complement strand
TTCCAGGAGACCACCCGGGTGCTGACCGATGCGGCGATCAACTGCCGCAGCGACAAGCTCAACGGCCTGAAGGAGAACGTGATCATCGGCAAGCTGATCCCGGCCGGTACCGGTATCAACCGCTACCGCAACATCCAGGTTCAGCCGACCGAGGAGGCTCGCGCCGCGGCGTACACGATCCCGTCCTACGAGGATCAGTACTACAGCCCGGACTTCGGTCAGGCCACCGGTGCCGCGGTGCCGCTGGACGACTACGGGTACAGCGACTACCGGTAGTCGCCCTTCTCCCGCGAACAGACGGAAACGACCCCGACACGCCGAGCGTGCGGGGTCGATTCCGTCTGTTCGGCGGGCTGTGCACAGGGTGGCTTGGCCTCGGTCCGGCTCGCGCCGACCATCGGGGCGTGCACATCGAGGAACTGTTCGCCGCGACCGGCGGCCTGGCGACAACCGGTCAAGTGCTGTCAGTCATCAACCGCAGAACCTTGGGTTCCCACCTGGAGGCGGGTGCGCTGGTGCGGGTGTTCCGCGGTGTGTATGCCCTTGAGCCGCCGGATACCCTCGGCCGGCTGACAGCCCTGGAGTTGTCCACCGGCAGGCCCATCGTGGCGTGCCTGGGTACCGCGGCTGAATTGCAGGGCTTCGATATCGAGCAAGACCGCAGACTGCACGTCCTCGACCCGGGGGTCCGGATCCGGCCCGGTGGGGCGTTGATGGTTCATCAGCGCGACGGCGCTCCGCTACGCCGGGTGCAAGGCCGGCTCATGACTTCCCCGGCCTGGACCGCCGTCGAAGTCGCCCGCACCAAGAACCGTCGCCGTGTGCTGGCCACGCTGGACGCCGTACTGCGGTCGGGTGCCTGCACGGCCTCAGACCTGCAGGGAGCGGTCGTCGAGCAGAGGGGTCGCCGGGGGATCGTCGCGGTGCGCGCGCTGTTGCCCTACGCCGACCCTCGGGCCGAATCGCCGATGGAGAGCGAGGCCCGTGTGGTGTTCCTCGATGGCGGGCTGCCCACGCCGGTGCTGCAACATGAGGTCATCGACCGTTGCGGGGAGCTGTGGAGGCTGGACTTCGCCTGGCCCGACGCGATGGTGGCCGCGGAGTACGACAGCATGGACTGGCATGCCGATCCGGCGCGGTGGCGCCGTGACCAGATCAAGACTGCGAGGCTGTCCGAGTGCGGCTGGAGCCTGGTCCGATTCGTCGTCGATGACGTCCGCCGGCATCCGGCGGACCTGGTGCGGAGGGTGTCCAGCCGACTGGCTGCCGCCCGCCTCGCCGGGTGAGCAGACGCGAACGGTCCGGTTTGCACGGTGTGTCGGGGTCGCCAGCGTCTGCTCGCGGTAGAAAGGTGAGGTGCTGATCGGTTCCCATGTCCGCAGTGACAACCCCTTGGCCGGGGCGCTGGCCGACGAGGCCGACGCGGTGCAGTTCTTCCTCGGCGACCCGCAGAGCTGGAAGAAGGCGCCACCCCGCGAGGACGCCGACCTGCTGCGGCGCTCGCCGATCCCGCTCTACGTGCACGCCCCGTACCTGATCAACCTTGCCAGCGCCAACAACCGGATCCGGATTCCGTCCCGCAAGATCCTGCAGGACACCTGCGATGGCGCCGCCGCGGTCAACGCCACCGCGGTGATCGTGCACGGTGGTCACGCCGACGACAGTGATGTCGAGGCCGGATTCGACCGCTGGGTCAAGGCGCTGGCGGCGCTGAACACCGACGTCCCTGTCTACCTGGAGAACACCGCCGGCGGCAACCACGCGATGGCCCGGCACTTCGACACGATCGCCCGGCTCTGGGACCGCATCGGCGACATGGGCATCGGCTTCTGTCTGGACACCTGCCACGCCTGGGCGGCCGGCGAGGCGCTCATCGACGCCGTCGAGCGAATCAAGTCCATCACCGGCCGCATCGACTTGGTGCACTGCAACGACTCCCGCGACGCCGCCGGATCCGGCGCCGACCGGCATGCCAACTTCGGCACCGGCCAGATCGACCCGCAACTGCTCGTCGCCGTCGTCAAGGCTGCGGATGCCCCGGTGATCTGCGAGACAGCCGATGACGGCCGCAGGGACGACATCGCCTTCCTGCGCGACAACCTTTAGACGAGATACACCTTCCGTAGCGTCTCGGTCACCGTCCACACCGTTTCGGTGCCCGCGGCCAACCGCACCACATCGCCCGGTCGCAGCGTCAACGGTGCTGTGCCGTCGGCGAATTCGACGCTGGCGGCGCCGGCGATGACCACGAACACCTCGTCGGCCTCCACATCGCGCATCACCCCCGGCGTCATCTCCCAGACGCCGACCTCCACCTCACCGAATCGTCCCAGGGTGCCGGCGCCGGTGTAAGGCCGACCGGCGACGACCTGATCGGGCGCGACGGGCTCATGCTCGATGAACAGCGAGCCGGCCCGCGCCAGGCTGTTGGGTTTCATCCGCCCAGCCTGCCATGCATTACTGATCTTGTGCGACTGTTGAAAAAATGTAACAGTAATGCCATGTCGGACACCCATGTCGTCACCAACCAGGTCCCCGCGCTGATCGACCACAACCCGGCCGCCTCACCGGTGCTGATGGAGGCGCTGATCCGGGAGGGCGGCGAATGGGGCGTCGAAGAAGTCGTCGACCTCGGCGCGATCGCGGGCAGCGCCACCGCCCAGCGCTGGGGCGACCTGGCCGACCGCAACCGCCCGGTGCTGCACACCCACGACCGGTTCGGCCACCGCGTCGACGAGATCGAGTACGACCCCGCCTATCACGAACTGATGCGCACGGCGATCGCGCACGGACTGCACGCCGCACCGTGGGCCGATGACCGCCCCGGCGCCCATGTGGTGCGCGCGGCCAAGATGGGCGTGTGGACCCCCGAACCGGGCCACGTCTGCCCCATCTCGATGACCTATGCCGTCATCCCCGCACTGCGGCACAACCCCGAACTGTCCGCGATCTATGAGCCATTGCTGACCAGTCGGGAGTACGACCCAGACCTGCAGATCCCGACCGCCAAGGCCGGCATCACCGCCGGTATGTCGATGACCGAGAAGCAGGGCGGCTCCGACGTGCGCGCCGGCACCACCGCGGCCGTTCCCAACGGCGATGGCAGCTACACCCTGACCGGGCACAAGTGGTTCACCTCGGCGGCGATGAGTGACGTCTTCCTGGTGCTCGCCCAGGCGCCGGGGGGCCTGAGTTGCTTCCTGCTGCCGCGGGTGCTGCCCGACGGCACTCGCAATCGGATGTTCATCCAGCGACTGAAGAACAAACTCGGCAACCACGCCAACGCCTCCAGCGAGGTCGAGTACGACGGCGCACTCGCCTGGCTGGTCGGCGAGGAGGGCCGCGGTGTGCCCACCATCATCGAGATGGTCAACCTGACCCGGCTGGACTGCACATTGGGCAGCGCCACGTCCATGCGGCAGGGCCTGAGCCGGGCGATCCACCACACCCAGCACCGGAAGGCGTTCGGCGCCTACCTGATCGACCAGCCGCTGATGCGCAACGTGATCGCCGATCTCGCGGTGGAGGCCGAGGCCGCGACCGTCGTCGCGATGCGGATGGCCGGCGCCACCGATGCCGCCACCCGCGGCGATGAGCGGGAGATTCTGCTGCGCCGGATCGGGTTGGCGGCCTCGAAGTACTGGGTGTGCAAACGCGCCACCCCGCACGCGGCCGAGGCGATGGAATGCCTGGGCGGCAATGGATATGCCGAGGACTCAGGTATGCCCAGGCTCTACCGGGAGGCTCCACTGATGGGTATCTGGGAGGGTTCGGGCAACGTCAGTGCGCTGGATACGTTGCGCGCCATGGCCACCCGGCCCGAGTGCGTCGAGGTGCTCTTCGACGAACTGGCCACCACCGCCGGCCAGGACGCCCGGCTGGACTCCTTCGTGGTCGCCCTGCGCTCGTCCTTCGCCGACGGGGCGACGATCGAGTACCGAGCCCGCAAGGTCGCCGAGGACATCAGCCTGGCGCTGCAGGGAACGCTGCTGGTGCGCCACGGCCACCCGGCGGTGGCCGAGGCCTTCCTTGCCACCCGGATGGCCGGCGACTGGGGCGGGGCGTTCGGCACCCTGCCCGCGGGGCTGGATCTTGGCCCGATCATCGAGCGCGCCCTGGTGAAGGGATGACGTCGCCCGGCGAGCAGACGCCCATGACCCCGACGCCCGGCGTGTCGCGGGTCCGCCGCGTCTGCTCGCGGAGGACGGGATGACCTTGAGCACCATGACCTACGAGGTCACCGGGCGCGTCGCACGGATCACGCTCAACCGCCCTGAGCACGGCAACGCCATTGTCGCTGCGACGCCGGTGGAACTGGCGGCCTGCGTGGAACGCGCCGACCTCGACCCCGCCGTGCACGTCATCCTCGTCTCCGGCCGCGGGGCGGGCTTCTGCGCCGGGTTCGACCTGGGTGCCTATGCCGACGGCTCCGGGTCGGCCGGGGGAGAGGACCGCGCGGGCACGGTGCTCGACGAGCGCACCCAGGCCGTCAACCACCTTCCCGACCAGCCGTGGGACCCGATGCTGGACTACCAGATGATGAGCCGGTTCGTGCGCGGGTTCGCCAGCCTGATGCGTGCCGACAAGCCGACCGTGGTCAAGATCCACGGCTACTGCATCGCCGGCGGTACCGACATCGCGCTGCACGCCGATCAGGTGATCACCGCCGCCGATGCGAAGATCGGCTATCCGCCCACCCGGGTCTGGGGGATACCGGCGGCCGGGCTGTGGGCGCATCGGATCGGCGACCAGCGCGCCAAACGCCTTCTGCTGACCGGGGATTGCATCACCGGGACGCAGGCCGCGGACTGGGGCCTGGCGGTCGAGGCCCCCGCCCCGGAGGACCTCGACGAGCGCACCGAACGACTGGTGGAACGGATCGCCGCCGTCCCGGTCAACCAACTGATCATGGCGAAGCTGGCGCTGAACACCGCCCTGTACCAGCAGGGCGTGGCGACCAGCCAGATGGTCAGCACGGTCTTCGACGGTATCGCCCGCCACACGCCGGAGGGCCATGCCTTCGTCGTCGACGCCCGCGAGCACGGGTTCCGGGAAGCCGTCCGGCACCGCGATGAGCCGTTCGGCGACCCCGGCCGGCGCGACTCGGGGGTCTGAGCATGCGCATGGCGGCGCGGTCGGTGGTGCTCTCGGTGCTCCTCGGGGCGCACCCGGCCTGGGCGACGTCGGCCGATTTGGTCAAGCTGACCTCGGATTTCGGTATCAAGGAGACGGCGCTGCGGGTGGCGCTGACCCGGATGGTGGCCGCCGGGGACCTGATTCGCTCCGCGGACGGCTACCGGCTCTCGGATCGGCTGCTGGCCCGCCAACGCCGCCAGGACGATGCGCTGAACCCGCGGACCCGGGACTGGGACGGCAGCTGGATCACGGTGATCGTCACCGCCGTCGGCGCCGACGCCCGCGACCGCGCGGCGCTGCGAACCGCACTGGTAGACAACCGTTTCGGTGAACTGCGTGAGGGAGTGTGGCTGCGCCCGGACAACCTGTCGACCGGGCTGCCCGACGAGGCGGACGGCCGGGTGCGGGTGCTGAAGTCCCGCGACGACGATCCGGCCGGACTGGCCGCCGTGCTGTGGGACCTGCCGGAGTGGGCCGCGACCGGGACTCGTCTGTTGCGGGAGATGGCCGCCGCCAACGACATTCCGGCGCGCTTCTCGATCGCCGCCGCCATCGTCCGTCACCTGCTGACCGACCCGATGCTGCCCGCACCATTACTGCCTGCCCGCTGGCCGGTCGACCGGTTGCGCGCGGCCTATGCCGAGTTCGCCGCCACACTGGCGGCGCGCCGCACCAACGACAGGACGATTCTGATGGAGCTTCGGTGAGCGTCGAGGTGGTCC
>SYAB01000317.1 GCA_005787665.1 Actinomycetota bacterium | reverse complement strand
GACGACGGCGACCTGGCCTATGTGGAGGAACGCGTCGACGCCGATGGCGGACTGGTGCCCCACCTCTCGGCGCGACTGTCGAGGTACGTCGGATGAAGCGCATACCCGCCGCCGCGTTGATCGCCGGCGCGCTGGTGCTGGCGTCCTGCGCCCGGGACGCCGAACCCGCCGAACCCGCCGTCCCGTCGTCACCCTCGTCGTCGTCCCCAGCCCACGGGTCGCTCGCCGATTGCCTGCAGGACCACGGTGTCCCCGCGGCCGCGGCCGGCCCGGCGGTTCTTGGGCCGCCCGCCGGGGTCCCCCAGGAAACCTGGGACGAGGCCATGAAGGCCTGCTCGAGATTGGCCCCCGGGCCGGCCGCGCCCTGACTTACCCTGGGCTGCATGCCCCGCATGTCCAGTGTGGACGCGGCGTTCTGGTTCGCCGAGACGCCGGCGTGGCACATGCACATCGGAGCGCTCGCGATCTGCGATCCGCGCAAAGCCCCGGATTTCTCCGTCGAGAACATCCGCGCCCTGGTGGGCGAGCGCCTTCCCGAACTCCCGCAACTGCGCTACCGGGTCTTCGAGGCCCCGCTCGGCCTGGACCGACCGTGGTTCGTGGACGGCGACCCCGATCTGGACTTTCACATCCGCCATATCGCGGTACCCGCACCCGGGGGTCGCGCCGAACTCGACGAACTCATCGGGCGGCTGTGGTCCTACCCGCTTGATCGGTCCAAGCCGTTATGGGAGATGTGGGTCATCGAGGGGCTCACGGCGGGCCGGGTCGCGCTGCTGACCAAGATCCACCACTGTCTGGTCGACGGGGTGTCGGGCGCGGGGGTCAGCGAGATCCTCTTCGACGTCACACCGGAGCCGCGCCCGCCATTGCCGTCGGCCCCGCGCTCCGGGCCGGAGGTCCCGCCCCGGCCGGAGTTGCGGCTGCTGGGTGCCGCCGCGAACATCGCGATCATGACCCCGTACCGGATGTTGCGATTACTCGACCAGACGGTGCGCCAGCAGCTGGCGGCGCGTGCCATCCCCGAGCGGCCGCCGGGCTATTTCGAGGCACCACCGACTCGGTTCAACGGGCCGATTTCCCAACAGCGCCGGTTCAGCACCGCCCGGGTATCCCTCCAACGGGTCAAAGCGGTCAAGAACGCCTATGGCGTCAAGGTGAACGACGTCGTGCTTGCGATGGTCGCCGGCGCCCTGCGGTCCTACCTCGACCGCAGCGGAGAACTTCCGCCGCGACCGTTGATCGCCCAGGTTCCGGTGGCGACCCGCACCGAGGCCACCGCGTTGGGCAACGCCATCAGCTCCATGACCGTCGGCCTGCCCGTCGGAGTGGCCGACCCGGCCGAGCGGATCGGACAAATACACCGCGGATCGCCGTCCGCCAAGCAGATGGCCGACGCCATGACCGCACATCAGATCATGGGCTTGACCGATACGACGCCGCCCGGTCTGTTCCGGCTGGCCGCCCGCGCCTTCACTGTCAGCCGACTCGGCGAGAACGTACCCCCGATCAACCTGGTGGTGTCCAACGTTCCCGGACCGCCGTTGCCGCTCTACGCCGCCGGGGCGGTCGTGGAGCGGTTCGCCCCGATCGGGCCGCTGCTGATGGACGTCGGGCTCAACGTGACCTGCTTCAGCTATCGGGACGGGATGGACTTCGGATTCATCACCACCCCGGAGATGGCCGACGATCTCGACGACCTCGCCGATGCGATCGGGCCGGCGCTGATCGAATTGGAGCGGGCCGCCGGTCTGCGCAGCCGTTCCAACAGCCGCCAACCGCGGCGCTGATTCGAACCGGAGATGGAACGACCCCCGAGCCGTGGTTTCCGGGTTGGACGGACCTGGGGCTCGGGGGTCGGGTAGCTGCCTGGAATTCGCCAGCGCGCGCTCGGCGCGGGTGATTCCGGCACCTGGTGCTGCTAGCGGGCAGCCACCTCACATGTCCATGACGTACTCAATGTTCCGGACCACCTCCTTCCTTGTGTACCGCAGACGGTACTCGCGGGCGGGCCGCTACGCCAAGGGAATTTCGCGGTCAGCGATCACTGGTGACGGCGGCCTCGACGAGGGCGGTCATCTCGGCTCGCAGCGGGGACGGCGGCAGCGGCCGACCGTCGAGGGTGTGCACCCGGGCCGCCAACGTGATGCTGGACACCAGCCAGACACCTTGTGCGGCATGAAGATCCGCGGGCCGCAGCGCCTGGTAGTCGCAGTCGTAGCCACGGTCCCGGGCCACCTCGAACAACGCCTGCTGGGTGGTACCACGCAGAATCGGGTACCACGGCGGCGGGGTCAGCAGGCACGGCCTGCCACCGGTGCCCGCCACCGCGATCACCACCGTCGACCGCGGCCCTTCCAAGATGTGGCCGTCTGAGCTGAGGTAGATCACATCGTCGGCGCCCAGGGTGGCCGCGTGCCGCAGTGCCGCCATGTTGATGGCGTAGGACAACGTCTTGGCACCGGCCAGCAACCAGGGCATGGCATCGGTACCGGATGCCGGCAGCCCGCGGTCGAGCAGTACTGCCGCCACGCCGTCGCGCCGCGCCACGGCCACTCGTTCGGCCAGTGGTTGCACCGTCAGGTAGGCCGTCGGGCCCGACCCGCTCTCGCGGCCCCGGCTGTAGACCAGTCGCAGGGCGCCTTCCCGCGGCGATTGTGCGCACCACTCGCGCACCGCGGTGGCGACCGCCGCTCGCCAGGCCGCGGGATCCGGCGGCGGAAGATCCATCGCCGCCGCCGACTGCACCAGCCGCCGCAGGTGCGACTCCACCAGGCAAGCATCACCATCGCGCACCAGGAGGGTCTCGAAGACCCCGTCCCCGCGCACCGCAGCCAGGTCGTCACCGAACAGCAACGGCTGGTCGGGATCGCACACCGAGCCGTCGAGGGTGACGAGTACAGAAGGCGGGCCGGACATGGGTGCTGAGCCTACTGGCCGGCTCGTAGAGTGCAGGGGTGTCCGCAGTGCCCGCACCCGACAACTCTCCCGACACCGGATCGGTGTGGCATTTCGGCGATCCCCTGGGCGAACAACGGGCGGCCGAACACGACGCGGTGGTGGTGGATCGCTCGCGACGAGCCGTCATCGCCCTCACCGGGCCCGACCGCCGGGGCTGGCTGCACTCGATCTCCACCCAGCACGTCGCCGAACTCGAGGACGGGGCCTGCACCGAGAATCTCAGCCTCGACGGCCAGGGCCGGGTCGAGGACCACTGGCAGCAGACCGAGTTGGGTGCCACCACCTACCTCGACACCGAACCGTGGCGCGGGGAGCCCCTGCTGGCCTACCTGCAGAAGATGGTGTTCTGGTCCGACGTCACGCCGGCCATCGCCGACCTGGGTGTGCTGTCGCTGATCGGTCCCCGGGCGGCAGAGCCGCCGGTGCTGGCGGTGCTGGGCCTGCCAGCGCTCCCCGAGGAGTCCACGGCCGTCGCGCTGCCCGGCGGCGGGTTCGTGCGACGCCTACCGGCCGGCGAGGGCCAGGTCGAACTGGACGTCCTGGTGCCGCGGGCGGACGTCGGGGCCTGGCTGGAGCGGCTGACCGCGGCCGGGGTCCGACAAGCCGGCGCCTGGGCCTACGAGGCACACCGGGTGGCGGCCCGGCGACCCCGGATCGGCGTGGACACCGATGAGCGAACGATCCCGCACGAAGTCGGCTGGATCGGCCGGGCGGTGCACCTCGACAAGGGCTGCTACCGAGGACAGGAGACAGTGGCCAGGGTGCACAACCTGGGCCGCCCGCCGCGGATGCTGGTCCTGCTCCACCTCGACGGCTCCGCCGACCGGCCGACCGCCGGTGACCCGGTGCTCGCCGACGGCCGCCAGGTGGGTCGGCTCGGAACCGTCGTCGACCACGTCGACCTGGGCCCGATCGCGCTTGCTCTGCTCAAGCGCGGGATTGCCCCCGACACTGAACTGACCACGGGCGGAGAGCACCCGGTCAGCGCATCGATCGACGCGGACTCGCTGCCGGCGCCCGAGGAGACCGGTGCGGGCCGGCTCGCGGTGGACCGGCTCAGACACGGCCGACCCTGATCGCGACCCGGCGTTCGCCCCCGGGTGAACGGGCCTCCCGCCAGTTCGGAGGACGGCACGGTAAAGTGTGGTCAGGACGAATACGACATTAGACCGGAGCCGCCTGGGTTCAGGCCGCTCCGTTATTGCGCGAGGGGGTTCCCCCATGGGCCGCGGCCGGGCTAAGGCAAAGCAGACCAAGGTTGCCCGAGAGCTGAAATACAGCTCTCCGCAAACCGACTTCGAGCGGCTGCGACAGGAGCTCGCCG
>SYAB01000316.1 GCA_005787665.1 Actinomycetota bacterium | reverse complement strand
GCAGGGCCCCCAATCCGGTGCAGGGTGCGTCGACCAGGACGCGGTCGAAACCGCCCGCGGGCAGCGGCGGTTCGCGGCCGTCGGCGACCAGCACCTCCACCACAAGGCCGCGGGTGTTCTGCTCCACCATGGCGGCACGATGCTCGTTGGGTTCGACGGCGGTCACCCGCGCCCCCTGCTGGGCGGCGATCGCGGCGATCAAAGCGGTCTTGCCGCCGGGTCCGGCGCACAGGTCAAGCCAGCGCCCGGTGTCCGCCCCGGCGCACGGCGCCAACGTCAGCGCGCGCGCCACCAGCTGGCTGCCCTCATCCTGCACCAGAGCCGCGCCGTCGCGGACGGCCGCGACCCGCCCGGGGTCACCACCGTCGAGATAGACCGCGTACGGCGAGTAGCGGCCGGGTGTCCCCCCGGCGGCCTCGGCCAGCTCCGCGGCGGTCAACACCCCGGGGCGCGCGGCCAGATGCACCGCCGGGCGGGCGTCGTCGGCGGCCAGAGCCGCGTCCAGCTCGCCGGCGTCGGCGCCCAGCGCGTCGGCGAAGGCCTGCGCGATCCATCGCGGGTGGGCGTGTACGAAGGCGGCGTGCCCGACGGGATCCGTGTCGGCGGACGGGGCCAGTTCGGCGACCCAGGCGGCCTCATCGCGCCGGGAGACCGCACGCAGAACGGCGTTGACGAATCCCGCACGGGCAGAATCGAATTCAAGTCCCGCCTGGTCGACTGTGGTCGCCACGGCGGCATGCCCGGCGACGTTGGTGCGCAGCAGTTGGTAGACACCCAGCCGAAGCAGGTCCAGCAGCACCGGGTCGATCTGGTCGATCGGTCGCCCGGCGGCCGCGGCGATCACCGCGTCGAGTAGTCCGCGGGCACGGCAGGTGCCATAGGTCAGTTCGGTCGCGAAGGCGGCGTCGCGGCCGGTGATCCCGCGCTCGGCGAGTAGGACAGGAAGAGCGAGATTGGCGTACGCGTCCCGCTCGGACACCGCGCGCAGCACGTCGAAGGCCGCCCGCCGGGCCGGATCCAGGGGCACTCGTCGGGGCTGGCGAGGCCGGCGTTCCCCGCCGGTCACGACGCCCGGGCCTGTGCGTCGAGCCGGGCCCCGCGCGCCCAGTCGGCCGCGGCCATCGGCTTCTTGCCGGGCGGTTGAACCTGTCCGAGGACCACCGGCCGGGAACCGGTGCCGACCAGCACCCGGGATCGTTGGGCCTCGATCGCGCCCGGCGCCAGCACCTCGGCGGCCTCGTCGATGGTGACGGGGCCGACCTTGACCCGCTGGTCGCCCACCATCGTCCACGCACCGGGACCGGGGGTGACCGACCGTATCCGGCGCTCCAACACATGAGCCGGCAGATCCCAGCGGATCCGGCCCTGCTCCACCGTGACCTTCGGGGCGAGACTGACACCGTCGACGGACTGCGCGACCGGGGTCAGCGACCGGTCGGCGACGCCGTCGAGGGTCGTCTCCAAGAGCACCGCTCCGGACACCGCCAGCCGGTCCAGCAGGTCACCGGCGGTGTCGTCGGGCCGAATGGTCTCGGTGACCACGCCGTACACCGGGCCCGAGTCGAGGGCGGGTTCGATCAGGAATGTCGTCGCGCCGGTGACGGTGTCGCCCGCGGCGATGGCCGCCTGGACCGGGGCGGCACCGCGCCACGCCGGCAACAGCGAGAAGTGCAGATTGATCCAGCCGTGTGCGGGCACCGCCAGCAGCTCCGGGCGCAGCAGTGCGCCGTAGGCCACCACCGCACAACACTCCGGCACCAGGTCCGCGAGTTCGGCGATGAAGTCCGGGGAGTTCGGCCGGGCAGGCCGCAGCACCGGGATGCCCGCCTCGGCGGCCAGCGCGGCGACCGGCGACGGCATGGGCGTGCCCCGCCGTCCGGCCGCGGCGTCCGGGCGGGTCAGCACCGCGACCACCTCATGCCGCGGCGATGCGATCAGTCGCCGCAGCGACGGCAACGCCGGCGCGGGCGTGCCCGCGAAGACGATGCGCATCTACTTGGGGACCTGGTAGAACTCTCGCTCCCCCACCCCGGCCATGCCGGCGACGAACATCCACGGGATGGTGCTGCGCAGCCGGTTCACGGTCGCGGCGGCGTCGTTGTAGTACTGCCGGGCGAAGGCCAGTTTGTCTTCGGTGTCGGCGAGGTTGTGCTGCAGGTTCAGGAAGTTGTTCGACGACGCCAGCTGCGGGTAGGTCTGGCCCAGCGCGAGCACCTGCCCGACGGCGGCGTCGAACTGATGCTCGGCGGTGGTCCGCTGCGCCACCGACTTTCCGGCGGTCGCCGCGGTCAGGGCGGCCTGCGCATCGGCGATGCGTCCGAGGACGGCCTGTTCGTGGCTGGCGAAGCCCCGCACCGTGCTGACCAGACTGGGGATGAGTGACGCACGCCGAGTCAGTTGCACGTCGATCCCGCCGAGCGCCTCGTCGGCGTGCACGTCGGCGACACGAAGTTTGTTGTAGCCCATGACAAAACCGACCAGGACCGCCACCGCGATCACCAGGATCAGGATCAACACGACCGTCGTCACCAGGACCCGCCTCCTCCACCACCGCCGCCGCCACCTCCGCCGCCGCCACTCGAGGACGAGGACTGCGATGCGGTGTAGGCACCGATGGACGACGACAGCGCCGACTCGAAGCTGTCGAAACTAGCACCCCCTGCCGACGAGCTCCAGGAACTGCCCGAGGAGGAGTGGTACCAGCCGGGTTCGGGCGGCGGCTGACCGGTCGCGGCCTGATACTTCGCCGCCCACAGAGCGGCGGCTCCGCCTGCCACCGCGAACGGCACGTAGGCGGCGTAGAGGTCCTTGCGCGCCGAGAAGTCGAAACGCGACTCGGCCGAGTCGGTCGCCAGCATGCGGTGGAAACCGCCCACCTCCGACCAGAGCTGCCGACCCGCGGCGGTCCGGCGCATTCCGACTCCGCTCCGCCAGGCCGGCAGTGACACCAGGAAGAACATCGCAAAGGGCAGGCCCCACAACGTGATCGGGGCGATCCATCGCACGAAACAGGCGACGGCGAGAAACAGGGCGATGACGTTGGCCAGCCGCACCCACAGCTCGACGCGGCGTTTGACCATCAATCCGCTGTCGAAGGCCCAGGCCCTGGCGGCGGTGTTCATGTCCTCACGGGCCCGGCTGAGCTTGCGCCCGGCCGACACCGAACCGTTGGCGCGGAATTCCCGGCCGGGATGGAGCAGGTCCAGCGCGGAGGCGACCGCCACGCCGACCGGGTCGGCATCCGCCCACCCACCACGCTCGCCGATACTGCGCACCGTCCACTTCTTCGGGCTCTCCTGCTGCAGCGACAGCAGATTGCGCTCGGCGAGGTGGAACAACGTCGCGGTCAGGCCCTGGGCGGGGACCGTCTCGGTGCGGATGTACTCGCACTGCACCGGTCCCAGGCCCTTCGGCGGGGCGTACTGCAGCGGGAATCCCGGCACCGGCTCCACCGTGGTGCGCCGCCACAGGAACGCCCCGAGACCGGCGGCGAGGGTCAGGCCCGCCAGCCAGATCACGACCGGCACCGAGCGGCCCAGCACCCCGTCCCACCCGACCGGCCAGGGCACCGTCGCGCGCGGCGGCGTCGGCACATCCACGCCGGCCCGCAGGGTGACCGGGGTCCGGGGCGGCAGGCCGGCCGCCGAGAGCGTCACGGTGTCGCCGGCCACGCTCAGCCCGTCGCACGGCCGTCCCACCCCAGCGCCGACCGAACACTGTGCGCCCGGCACCGGGCCGGGTAGGCGGACCGTCACCTCGGCGCGGTCGATCTCGTTGCTCCACCCCGGAGCGATCACATTCCAGAAGAAGGCCGAGCGCGCCGCGGGATCTCCGACGGCCGCGGCGAAGTCCTTATTGGCGCCGGTGGTCCCGGGATCGAGGACGCCCGGGATGGTGTAGCTGATCCGGTAGACGTGGGTGCCCGGGGCGAGGTAACTGTCGGGGTCGCCGATCTTGGCCACCTGGAAACGCTCGCCGCCCTGGGAGAACAGTGTGTAGGGAACCGGCTCGCCGTCCAGGGAGATCTCGTCGACCGTCGGCACCTGACGGACATGGGAGTCATTGGGATTGCCCACATCCCAGAACCGGAAGATCCCGTGCCGGCCACTGGGGAATTCGGCGGTCACGGTCTCGGTGGCCTGCATCAGACCGTCGCTGTCAACGGTGAACTCGGCCCGCAGAGTGGAGATGACGACCGGGTCGGAACCGGCGGTCCCCTGCGAGGCGCCGTCGAACACCACCGGCCACAACAGCCCGATGAGGGTGAGGAGCACCGGGATGACCCGGGCGACTGCGCGGCCGAATGCCCCCATCGGACCTCCCCTGTCGGTGTGAGGCATCCAGCCTAACCGGCATCGGGCCGCCGTCGGCCGGTCATCGGCCGCGCCGGCGGTCAGCCGATGTGCAACGGGTCGATCTGGACGCGGACCGCCTCGTGGTCGTGCCGCGCGCTGTTCACCGCGGTCGCCTCCCGCAGCGCCGCCGCGAGGGCCAGACCCTCCTCCCGGCGAACCCGGATCAGCATCCGGATAACCGCTTCCTCAGGCCCGGTGGACGGTGGCCGACGCACCCCGGGCGGAAGGTCCACCGGGCCGAGCAGGTCGGCGTCCTCGGGCAGGACAGCCTTTCCGATCAGGGCAGAGACCGCCGCCTGGGACCCGTCGACGGCGGCCATGTGCACCGCCGGCGGCAGGCCCACCGCGCCACGGGCGGCCAGTTCGGCTTCGGCGTGGCCCACCGGATCCCATTTGACGAGAGCCTGCACGGTGGGTACCGCCGAATCCGCGACCACCGCGACCACCCCGCCGTCGGCACGGCTGTGCACCTGGGCGGCGGCCGCCATCCAGCGCCGCAGGGTGTCCTCCGCGGCCCGCAGGTCCTGGCGGCCCAGCATCGACCAGCCATCCAGGAGCAGCGCCGCGCCGTAACCGTCCGGGGCGCGAGGCTCGGCGCCGGGGGTGGCCACCACCAGGGCGGGCCCGGGTCCGATCTGCGGGCAGACGGCATCCCCGGCGGACGTGATCACCGTGCTGCCCGGGAACGCCCGGCCCAGTTCCTCCGCCGTCCGCCGGGCTCCGACCACGACCGCGCGGATCGTGTCGGCACCGCACCGGCGGCATCGCAGCGCCATGTCGATGCGACCACACCACCGGCAGACGGCGCCCTCCGCCTCGCGGTCCGACAGCGAAAGCGGGCCCACACAGTGCCGGCATCGGGCCACGGTTCGGCATCGTGCGCAGGCCACCGACGGCAGGTAGCCGCGGCGGGGAACCTGAACCAGCACCGGAGCGCCGCGTTCCAACGCCGAACGGGCGGCGCGCAGCGCCATGGACGGGAGCCGGGCACTGCGGGCGGCCGGGTCGCGTTCTTCGGCGTATCCGCCGTCCTCGAGGGCGATGACGCGGGCCGCGGTGGCCCGCACCGCAGGGCGCGGGGCCACCAGGTCGTGGGCCCAGCCGGTGGCGACCAGCGCCTGCGCCTCGGCGGTGCGGGCGTAGCCGCCGACGATCGCCGCGCACCGCAACTGATGGGCCCGCAGCATCGCGACCTCGCGGGCGTGCGGATAGGGCGCGCGGGGCTCAGCGAGACTGTCGTCGCCGTCGTCCCACACCATCACCAGGCCCAGCCGGTCGACCGGGGCGAACACCGCGCTGCGGGTGCCGATCACCAGCCGCGCCTCGCCGCGCAGCACCGAGAGCCAGCGCCGGTATCGCGCGGCGGGGCCCAGCCCCGCCGCGAGCGCCGCCACGGCGGACTCATCGATCAGCGCGGTGGCCGCCTCCCACAGCGCGTCGACGTCGCGCTGGTCGGGCACGACGGCCAGAACGCCGTATCCGCCGCCGACCGCCGCGGACGCCGCCTCGGCGAGGCGGGCCGCCCAGTGCTCACCGGGCAGCGCCTGCCAGGCCGCGCGAACGGCGCGACCGCCGTGCAATGCCTCCAGGAACTGCTCACCGCGGTTGTACCGGGCCCACCCGACCCGGTCGACCGGCTGGACCACCGGCAGCGGCGGTGCTCCGCGCTGACCCTTCTCGGCGCCGGCGTGCCGGGGCGGGACGGCCAGCCGAAGCACGTCGGGACGGGTGCCGGCATAGCGCGCGGCGACCGCGTCGACCAGTCGGCGCACCTCACCGGTGAGCACCGGCTCGGCCGAGATCACCCGGTCCAGCCAGCCGAGCTGACCGACATGGTCGGTCTCCGAGCGGCGCTCGAGCAGGAAGGCGTCCACCAACCGGCCGTGGAAGCGCACCCGCACCCGCACGCCGGGCTGGGCGTCGTCGGACTGTTCGGCCGACACCAGATAGTCGAACTCGCGGTCCAGGTGCGGCACCGACAGCATCGGCAACACCCGGGCGATCGGTTCGTGTTCGGCGGCGCGCCGGGCGGATGTGGTCACGGCTCCCGTCCGGTATGGCTAGCGCTGTGTGCGCGCCCCGCGGCGCTCGGCTTCCCCGAAGACTATCGACGGCGCCGGGTGGACGCCGCGGGACCGCTTGCGGTCGGTGTAGCCGGCGACCGCAACCCAGGCCCCGCCGACGGCCTGCTCGTCAGCGTCGAAGGTCAGCGACTTACCCGGCGCGAAGCCGAGGTCCGAGCCGACCGCGACGGCGTCCATGTTCGCTCCGAGAAACACGAAATCCCATCCGTAGACCGTCTCCTGCTGACCGATCAGGGCACGCACGGCCTCGGCGGTCCACTCCCTGCTCGCGTTCTCGCAGCCGTCGGTCATCACCAGCACGGTGACGTCGCCGGGCCGCTGGTCCTCGGGCAGCGCGGCGAGGCCGGCTCCGATATCGGTGATGAACCGGCCGATCGCGTCGAGCAGGGCCGTGGAGCCACGTGGCTCCAGCGTCAACGGCGGCACGGTCTCCACCGGCCGGTCGTGGTAGACCACCTCGTAGTGGTTGTCGAACTGAGCCAGCGTCACTTCGGTGACACCCGGAGCGCCCGCCTGGGTGGCGATGAAGGAATCGAAGCCGCCGCACATATCGGCGACGATCCGCTGCATTGAGCCGGACCGGTCCAGGAGGGCGGCGATCAGGGTTTTGTCGGCGTTGGTCATATGAGTTCCCCCTCGGGTGTTGTCGTTGAGCCGACGCTATCGGGAGGCTCCGACAGAAACTGGAGCGCCGAAACCGGCTCTCAGGCCGGTGCGCGGCCGAAGAAGAATCCGGCGGTGATCAGCACCATCGACGCCGCGTAGACCCACCAGATCGGCAGCTCCAGCGCCTGGGACTGCAGCAGGAACCGCCCGATGCCGATCATGCCGTCGGACACCGCGAACAGCAGCGCGCCGACCGCCGTCCACACCGTGGGGAGTTTGGCCAGCAGTGCGGCACACACCATGGCGGCCAAGACCGTCATATAGGCCAGAACCGGGACGGTCATCCCCTCGACCACCAGCGTCGGCCAGAACCGCGCCAGCATCCCGGCGAACGCGATGAGCACCGCCGCGATGAGCACCAGCCGGACCCGTCCGGTGTCACCCCGCAGCGGCAGCAGCGCCCCGAGGAAGCACAGATGAGCGACCAGGAAGGACCCTAGGCCGACCGTGAACGCCGGCGGCCACCAGGGAATGGCAAGGAGGAAGTCCCCGGCGGCCGACGCCAGCATCGCCCCCAGCAGCCAGCGCCGCTCCCGCATGATCGGGTGGAACGCCGCGGCCACCGCCAGCAGCACGGCCATCGTCGCTTTCGCGACCGGCTGGCCGACGAAACGACCGGTCAGGTCCGCGCCGGCCGGCAGGCCCAGCGCGATGATCGCCAGCACCACGCCGTAGCCGACCGCCGCCGTCACCCCCGCGGTCCACCACACCCGCACCGGGCGCGGCGCACCTGCGTACGGTGAGCCCATGGCCGACTCCGCCGACAGACCGCCCGGCAAACCACCCATTGACGCCATCCTGCAGAGGGTACTGGAGGCCGTACCCTTCCAGCTGACCGTTGAGGGCGGCGTCGAGGAATCCCGCCGCCGGTTGCGGGAGTTGCCGCGCATCCCGCTCCATCCCGACCTGCGGGTGCAGGACCTGCGCATCGACGGTCCGGGCGGTGAGATCCCGATCCGGGTGTACTGGCCGGACAGCGATGCCGCGACACACCCGGTGACGATGTTCTTCCACGGCGGTGGTTTCGCAGTCGGTGACCTCGACACCCACGACGGCACCGCCCGCCAGCATGCGGTCGGGGCGGACACCGTGGTCGTGTCAGTGGACTACCGACTGGCCCCGGAGCATCCGTTTCCGGCCGCTGTCGAGGACGCCTGGGCGGCCACCTGTTGGGTCGCCGAGAACGCCGCGCGGTTCGGCGCGGACGCGAACCGGCTGGCGGTGGCCGGCGACTCGGCCGGCGGCACGCTGGCGGCGGTAGTCGCCCAACGGGCCCGCGACGGGGTACGGGCCGGAGCAGGTCCGACAGTGCTCTTCCAGCTGCTCTGGTACCCGGCGACGATGTGGGACACCGCACTGCCGTCGTTCGGGGAGAACGCCGCCGCGCCCGTGCTGGACCATGCCGCGATCGCGGCCTTCACCGAGTGGTACGCCGGGCACCTCGATCCGACCGAGCCGCCCGCAGACCTGGCCCCCGGCCGGGCCGCTGATCTGTCCGGGCTGGCCCCGGCCTATATCGCGGTGGCCGGCCACGACCCGCTGCGCGACGACGGCATCCGGTACGCCGAGCTGCTCGTCAAAGCGGGCGTCGAGGTGTGTTTGGACAATGCCGAGACCCTGGTGCACGGGTATCTGGGTTATGCGGGGCTGGTGCCGGCCGCGACCGCCGCCACCGAACGCGGACTTGCGGCGTTGCGGGCCGCCCTGCACCGGTGAGCAGTAACATTTGCCCACCCGGAAGCGACAGGACAGAATGAATACCAACGTCGCACTTCGGAGGAACCACGCCACATGACATCCCGACGCACCGCGCGCACCTGGACCGGGGTACTCGCCGCAGGATTCGCCCTCGCCGGCCTGACCGCACCCGCGGCCCAGGCGGCTCCCGACTGCAGCCCAGCTGCGGTGGACAGCCAGGTGTCGTCGATCACCCAGCAGGCCCAGTCCTATCTGAACGCCCACCCGGCCGGCAACAAGATGCTGATGACCGCCGCCCTGCAACCACAGGCCCAGGCGCAGCAGACGATCTCCGACTACGCCAGCAGCAACCCCCAGGAGTACGCCGGTTTCAAGTCGATCCTTGCCCCGCTGGGGGCCCTGCAGGATCAGTGCGGTGTGCAGGTCGTGCCCGCCCAGTTCCAATGGGCCTTCGACCAGTTCATCGGCTGACCCGACCAGCAGACGAGAAAGCCCCGTGACACGCCGGTGTCGCGGGGCTTTCTCGTCTGTTCGGCGGGGGGACCTCAGACCGAGTTCTTCAGGTCCTCGACCTTGTCCAGCCTCTCCCACGGCAGGTCGACGTCGGTGCGGCCAAAGTGGCCGTACGCCGCGGTCTGCGCGTAGATGGGACGGAGCAGATCGAGGTCGCGCACGATCGCCCCGGGACGAAGGTCGAACACCGCACTGATGGCCTTCTCGATGCGATGCGGGTCGACGGTCTCGCTGCCGAAGGTCTCCACGAAGAGCCCGACCGGGGCCGCCTTGCCGATCGCGTAGGCGACCTGGACCTCCACCCGCTCGGCCAGGCCCG
>SYAB01000315.1 GCA_005787665.1 Actinomycetota bacterium | reverse complement strand
GGGCGAGGCCAATGTGTACTCGTGGCACTACCGCTCGCGCCTGTCGATCACGCAGGCCAACGGCCAGCGCTTCCAGTGCGAGGACCTGCGCAACGGTTGCCCCGGCCAGGTGAGCGCGGCCAGCGACTGCGGCGCCCGCACCGGACGGGCGGAGGCGGCCGGGGCAGCCCGGCGGGAGGAGGGGCCGGAGGCCACGTTGCGGGGGGTCGGGCGCGGCCCCCGCACCGAGGTTCCACCGGGGGAACTGGCTGCCGAATGCGATGTCGCACCCGGTGACGGGCGGGACGGGGCGGCACCGTCGCTCTCGGCAGCCGCGGTCGGCGCGCCGAGGACGGTGCCGACGCCCAGGAAGATGGCCAGTGCGCCGACCCTGCCGACGAACCTGGAGTATCCGGGTGCCGGCCGGGACACCCCGGCGCTCGGGACTGGACGCATGGCGCCTCCGGGGGTGTTCGCAGCGGCCGACGGCCGCCGCGGATGTGGCAGACGTCACAGACGCTACTCCGTGGCGGCCACCTCGGTGACGAGGCTCATCGGGATCAGAAGGCCGGCCAGGGCAGCGGGCGGCCGCGCTCGGGCGTCGGCATGAGCGGGTCGTCGAGCAGGTCGCGGATGCGGCGGCGCAGCGCCGCCAACTCCGCGGCGGTGATGTGCGCACGCAACTCGGTGCCCAGCAGCCCGCCCAGGGCGTGCTCCAGAGTCCTCAGCGACTCCAGCGTCTCGTCGCCGATCGGGGTGCCGGCCCATCCCCACAGCACGGTCCGCAGCTTGTCCTGAACGTGCAGAGACACCCCGTGATCGACACCGTAGACCCGGCCGTCCACACCGGTCAGGATGTGTCCGCCCTTGCGGTCGGCGTTGTTGACGATCACGTCGAAGACCGCCATCCGGCGCAGTTGCGGATCGTCGGCATGGACGAGGGTGACCTCGCCCCCGGAGTAGTCGTAGGCACGAACGATCTCCAGATAGCCCTCGGGAACGTCGCCCGCGGGACACAGATCGACCAGATCGGGCCCGACGGCTGCGCCGCCACTCGATTCCTGGGGCTGGTCCACCCACGCCTGAAGCATCCCCGGGCCGGCCGGGCCGTCGCGAATGATGGTGTGCGGCACGATATCCCAGCCGAGTTCCTGCGAGACCAGGAAGGCTCCCAACTCCCGCCCGGCCAGCGTGCCGTCCGGGAAATCCCACAGCGGCTGCTCCCCCGCGACGGGCTTGTAGACGCAACGCACCGCGAGACCGTCCGGATCGGCCTCGCACAGGAACGTCGCATTACTCGCCGAACGGATGCGGCCCAGGACGGTCAGCTCACCCTGCCGCAGCGCCTGCTGCTGATCGGACCCGATCACGGTTCGTCGTCATCGCCGGCGTCGGCTCCGGGGTCGGCTCCGGGGTCGTCGCCGGGGTCGGCGAGCCCGCCGCGGCGGTAGCCGTTGGTGCGGACGCACAGGTGCCCCTGGGGATCGAGCGGGTCCTCGCAGAGCGGACAGGGCGGTCGGCCCGCCGAGATCACCCGGTTGGACCGCGCCGCGAACTGCTGTGCCGAGGCCGGGGTAAGGAACACCCGCACCGCATCGGGTCCCTCATCGGCGTCGTCGAGGATCACCGAGGCGTCGATCGCGGTGTCGCTGACCGCCAGCAGTTCCACCACCACGGCTTGGGCCTCGGCATCCCAGCCCAGGCCCATGGTGCCCACGCGGAACTCCGCATCGACCGGTGTCACGAGCGGGCTGAGGTCCTCGACATCGGCCTCGGGTGGCAACGGCGTGCCGAAACGCCGGTTGACCTCGACCAGCAGTGCCCCGATCCGCTCGGCCAACACTGCCACCTGCTGCTTCTCGAGCATCACCGAGACGACCCGGCCCTGATGGACCGCTTGCAGATAAAACGTCCGGCTGCCGGGCTGCCCGACGGTCCCCGCGACGAAGCGATCCGGGGTGCGGAAGACGTGAATTGCGCGGGCCATGGTCTGCTCCAAAATACCGGCTCGACGATGTCCGGCCGACGATTCAGTCCGTCGAGCCCCCGACCACGGCGTCCGCGGGGCCGTCCGCGGGGCTGTCCCCCGGTCCGTCCGCCGGGCGGTCCCCCGGGCGGACGGCGCTGAGCGCGGCGGCCAGTTGGGCGCCGGTGTGGTTGACATGCAGCACGAACGGGCGGGTTGCGGTGTAGCGCACCACGCTCATCGACGCCGGGTCGGCGGTGATGCGCTGGAAACTGTCCAGATGTGCCCCGAGCGCATCGGCGAGCACGGCCTTGATCACGTCGCCGTGGGTACACGCCACCCACAGCGCGTCCCCACCGTGCTCGGCGCGAAGGCGCCGATCATGTTCACGCACCGCCGCGACGGCGCGGGCCTGCACCTGTGCCAGCCCCTCCCCGTCGGGGAAGACCGCTGCGCTGGGCTGCTGTTGGACGACGGACCACAGGGGCTCGGCCAGTAGATCGCTCAGCTGCCGGCCGGTCCACTGCCCGTAGTCGACCTCGGCGAGCCGTTCGTCGATGAGCGGCTCGAGACCGAGCGCGGCGGCCAGCGGCTCCAGGGTGCGCCGGCAGCGCAGCAACGGTGAGCGCACCAGCGCCGTGACCGCCAGACCGTCGAGCCGTTCGACCAGGGCGGCGGCCTGGGCCACACCCTTCTCGTCGAGTTCCACCCCTTCGGAACGGCCCGCCAGTATGTGGGCCGTGTTGGCCACCGACCGCCCGTGCCGAAGCAGGATCACGGTCACGTGGCGGCCACCACCCCGGTGGCCAGCAGCACCATCAGCGTCAGCGAGAGAATCACCCGGTAGCCGACGAACCAATACATCGCATGATGGGTGAGGAAACGCAGCAACCAGCTCACCGCGGCGTATCCGATCACGAAGGTGATGACAACCGAGACCGCCAGCTGTCCGCCGGTGGCGCTCATACCCTCACTGACCGGGTGGAAGGCGTCGGGCAGCGAGAACAGCCCGGAAGCGAACACTGCCGGAATGGCAAGCAGGAAGCCGAATCGCGCGGCCAGCGGGCGGTCCAGGCCGAGCGCCAGGCCGGCGCTGATCGTCGCCCCGGATCGCGACACACCGGGAATCAGGGCGAGGCACTGCGCCAGCCCGACCAGCAGTCCGTCGCGCCAGGTGAGTTGCTCGGCATGCCGATCCTGGCGACCGAAGTACTCCGCGGCGGCGATCACCCCCGAGAACACCAGCATCGCGGTGGCCACGATCCACAGATTGCGCACATCGGAGCGGATGACGTCTTTGAACGCGAACCCGATCACGCCGATCGGAATGGACCCGATGATCACGTACCAGCCCATCCGGTAGTCCACGTTGTCCCGGCGGGCGCGGTCGAACAGCCCGGTGAACCAGGCCTTGACGATCCGCACGATGTCCCGGGAGAAGTAGACCAGCACCGCCGCTTCGGTGCCCAGTTGCGAGACCGCGGTGAAGGACGCGCCGGCGTCATCGGCGAAGAACAACCTGGACACGATCGCCAGGTGCCCCGATGAGGAGACCGGGAGGAACTCGGTCAGGCCCTGAACGATCGACAGGACAACGACCTGCAGCCAGGACATCGGGGTCACATCCACGCCGAGCACCGTACCCGCGCAGCCCGGGTGCAGCGCAGTCAGTGCGTCGGGGCGGCGCCGGCGACGATATCGCGGACGGCGGCGGACAGGCTGCGCGCATCATCGACGTCGAGGTCGCCCGCCGGGCGACCGGCGGTCGCGACCACGTCCTCGGGCGCCGGGACCGGTCCGGCCAGCCGAGGGCGGTAGATCTCGACCATCAGCTGCCCGTGCCGGACATGGAAGGCGAAGGTGCGGCCGTCGCCGAGACGGCCGAATCCGCTGGCGAACTGGCCGGTGGTGAGATCCTCGAAGACGAAGTCGTCCCCGTGCGAGCGGGAGGCGGGGCGCACCGTCATCTGCGCACCATAACGTCAGTTACGTCACCAGCGCCTAGAATTCGACACGACCCGCGAGCCGATCAGGGGGCCACCCGTTGCCAGAGCAGGGAAAACGTGCCACGGTTCGCCGCGTCGCGGCCGGATTTCTCGCGGTCGCCTCGGTCGCCACAGGATGTTCCTCGGATTCCGAGGTCTTCGCCCCGCCGACTATCTCACCGGCGCGCCCGGCGGTGTCGCCGCCGCCCGCCGCCACCCCGGCCGGCCGGGTGGTGGCGTTCACCGGTCGCCCGGCCGCTGCGATCACCGACGCCGCCACCGGATCCCTGGTGGTCCTGACCCCCGGTTCGGGCCCCGATTCGGCCGCCGCCCTCATGGTCGTTGACCGCGTCGGCGCAGCGCGGACCGTGCCACTGCCCGGCCCGGCGACCGCGTTGGCCGGCGATGGCCGCGCGACGGTCTACGCATCGACCCGCGGCGGGTTTTTCACCGTCGATCTGAAGGCGGCTGAGACCGCGCGAACAGAAGTCGGCGGCGTCGACGCGGGGACCGACTTCACCGCCATCGCCCGGCGCGCCGACGGCAACATGGTGCTCGGCAGCGCCGACGGGGTGACGTACACCCTGGACGCCGACCACGCGGTGACCGGCAGGGCCGATATTTTCGCCCGGGTCGATGCGATTGTCGCCGACGGCGACGTGGCCGTGGTGCTGGACCGCGCGCAGACCTCGGTGACCGCGCTGAAGCCCGACGGCTCCCCCGCCCAGGCGCTGCGGGCAGGCCTGGGGGCGACCACCATCACCGCTGACCCGGCGGGCCGCGTCCTGGTCGCCGACACCCGGGGCGGTCAACTGCTGGTGTTCAGCGTCGATCCGCTCATCGAGCGCCAGGCCTACCCGGTTCCCGAGTCACCGCACGGCGTCGCCGGGTCGGCAACGCTGGTCTGGGTTTCCCAGACCGCGACGAACACCGTGATTGGCTACGATCTGGCTACTGGTATCCCCGTGGAGAAGGTGCGCTATCCGACCGTGCAGCAACCCGACGCCCTGGCTTTCGACGACCCCACCGGCACCCTGTTCGTGGTGTCCGGTTCGGGTGCCGGGGTGCAAGTGATCCCGAACGCGGGCGGCCCCCGGTGAGCGGGCCGATCCGCGGCAGGATGCCGGCGGCCTGGGAGGTCGATCTCGCGCGGGACGGCGCCGCGGACTACGAGTGGATTCCGCTGCGACTCCCTCCGGACGTCACCCGCATCAGCGCGTCGACCAGGTTGTCGATCGAAGCCGAGTACCGCGGCTGGGAGCTGACCCGGGTGCGGGTGTACACCGATGGCAGCAGGCGGGTGTTGTTGCGGCGCAGGAAGACCCGCCAGGACAAACCCACCGATCAGCCGGGCCTGTGATCTACGACGCCGTGCGCCGAGCGCTGTTCATGGCGCCTCCGGAGCGCATTCACACCCTGGTGTTCGCCGCCCTGCGCGCCGCCACCGCCACCGAGGCCGCCCGCCGACCGCTGCGACGGGCGCTCGCGCCCGCGGACCCGATCCTGGAAAGCACGGTGTTCGGGATGCGATTCCCCGGCCCGCTCGGCCTGGCCGCGGGGTTCGACAAGGACGGGCTGGGCCTGGCCGGCTGGGGCGCCTTGGGATTCGGCTACGCCGAGATCGGCACCGTCACGGCCCACCCGCAGCCCGGCAATCCCGAGCCGAGACTCTTCCGGCTCCGCGAGGATCGTGCCCTGCTCAACCGGATGGGCTTCAACAACCACGGCGCCGCCGCGCTGGCGCTGCGACTGAAGGACCACCACCCCGACGTGCCGATCGGGGTCAACATCGGCAAGTCCAAGATCACCCCGCCCGAGCGGGCCGCCGGGGATTACGCCGCCAGTGCACGCATCCTCGGCCCGCTCGCGGCCTACCTGGTCGTCAACGTCAGCTCCCCCAACACCCCCGGCCTGCGCGACCTGCAGGCCGTCGAGTCGCTGCGCCCGATCCTGGCCGCGGTGCTCGCCGAGACGTCCACCCCGGTCCTGGTCAAGATCGCCCCGGATCTCTCCGATGACGACGTCGATGCCGTGGCCGACCTGGCCGTAGAAGCGGGCCTGGCCGGTATCGTGGCGACCAACACCACGGTGTCACGTTCGGGTCTGCGCACCCCGGGTGTGGCCGACCTGGGAGCGGGCGGTGTCTCCGGTCCGCCGGTGGCCCGCCGGGCGCTGGAGGTGCTGCGGCGGTTACACGCCCGGGTCGGCGACCGGCTCGTCTTGATCGGGGTGGGCGGGATCGAGACGGCCGACGACGCCTGGGAGCGGATCCTCGCCGGTGCTTCGCTGCTGCAGGGCTACACCGGCTTCGTCTACGGCGGCGGCATGTGGGCCAAGCACATTCACGACGGCGTCGCGGCACGGCTGCATGCCGGCGGGTTCCCGAATCTGACCGCGGCCGTCGGTTCCGCCGCGCACTAGGCGTCGCGGCGCTAGAGTCCGGCTCTACCCCGGAACACGGCGACAGACTGGAGGGTCGGTCATGGCTCGTGCAGCATTCGCCCCACGCGCATCGTCAGTGCTCGGACTGCTGGCCGCCACGGCGGTAGGTGTGGCCCCGCCCGCCGTCGCGGAGCCGACCACGTGCGACCCGGTGGCCGGCGCCGCCAACTCGTGCGCGGGTCAACCCCCGCAGAGCTGGCCGATCGCCCAGGGCGATTTCACCAGTCCCGGCGACCCGGGCTGGATTTTCTTCACACCGTTCTTCGGTCCGGCCGGGTTCACCGGACCCAAGGCCGACGCCCTGCGATCCGCGCAGTACGGCTGCGGGATCGGGCCCGACGGCACCGTCGGATGCGACACCGTTCCGAGTTCGGCGTCCTCGCCGGGCCAACCCGGGCCGCCCGGTTCGTTCAGTTGCGCCGACCAGCGTTGCCCGCTGCCGCCGCCGGGCACCAATCAGACCGTCGCGGGCCCGCAAGAACCCGCCCGGTACGTCCAGTCCGATACGCCGACCTTCACGCGCGATGTCGGCGAACTGTCCGAAGGGCAGCGGTTGGCCAATGGGGACGCCTGGTGCGCCGTGGGGTACCAGGGATCGGTCAGCTGTGTCAGCGGTGCCAACGGTTTCACCCTGGCCTGGTGGGGCGGCATCCTGGAGAAGCCCGCTGACGCGCCGGCCTGAGTCTCCGGTGGCGATTCGCCGCTAGGTCTGCTCGTAGGTGCCGTGGATGACCGCGCGGGCAATGGCCTTCATGAACAGATTGAAGCCCAGATACGCCGGGCTGGCGTCCCCGGGCAGGTCGAGGCTCTCCACGTCGAGGGCGTGAACCGCGACAAAATACCGGTGGTAGCCATGACCTGCGGGCGGGGCGGCGCCGATATAGCGAGGTGTGCCGGCATCGTTGCGCAGCGTCAGTGCATCGCCGGGCAGCGCCGACCCGTCGCCCGCCCCGGACGGCAGGTCGGTGACTGTCCCGGGCAGGTCGGCGACCGCCCAGTGCCAGAATCCCGACGCGGTGGGCGCGTCCGGGTCGAACACCGTCACCGCGAAGCTCCGGGTCTGCGCGGGGAAGCCGGACCAACTCAACTGCGGGGAGACATCCTGGCCGCCGGCACCCATGATTCCGCTGACCTGCGCCGTCTTCAGCGGCGCGCCCGGGGTGATGTCGGTGCTGGTGAGCGTGAAGCCGGGCAACTCGGGCAGGAAGTCGTAGGGGTTGTACGGGAAAGCCATCGTGGTGTCCTCCTGTGGGTCAGCAGTTCTCGAGGAAGTTCTCGAGCACCCGGACGCCGAACTGCAGCGCGTCGATGGGCACCCGCTCGTCGACACCGTGAAACAGTGCCGCGAAGTCCAGATCCGGCGGCAGCCGCAGCGGAGCGAATCCGAAGCACCGGATGCCAAGGCGGGCAAACGCTTTCGCGTCCGTACCACCGGACAGCATGTAGGGGACGATGCGCGCCTCCGGGTCGAGCGAAAGCAGTGCGGCGTTCATGGCGTCCACCAGCCGACCGTCGAAACTCGTTTCGTAGGAGGCCAACTCGGAAATCCACTCACGCGTCACACCGGGACCGATGAGCTCGTCGACCTCCCGTTCGAAAGCCTGCTGACGGCCGGGCAGCACCCGGCAGTCGACGACGGCCTCGGCACTGGCGGGGATGACGTTGGCCTTGTAGCCCGCTTTGAGCATGGTGGGGTTTGCGGTGTCGCGCAGCGTCGCGCCCAGCATCCGGGCCATCGGCCCGAGCTTTTCGATGGCGCCCTCGAGATCGTCGGCGTCGAAGCTCAGACCGGTCTCCTCGGCCACCGCCTCCAGGAACTGCGCGACGGTGTCGGTCAGCACCAGTGGGAACTGGTGCGCGCCCAGCCGAGCCACCGCGGCGGCAACGGCGGTGACCGCGTTATCGTCGTGCACCATCGACCCGTGGCCGGCGCGCCCGCGCGCGGTGAGGCGCATCCACAGCAGGCCCTTCTCCGCGGTCTCGATGAGATAGAGCCTGCGCTCGCCACCGTCGCGCCGCGGCAGCGTCACCGAGAAGCCGCCCACCTCCCCGATCGCCTCACTCACCCCGTCGAACAGGTCGGGGCGGTGGTCGACAAGCCACTGCGCACCGTACTTGCCGCCGTGTTCCTCATCGGCGACGAAAGCGAACACCAGATCGCGTGGCGGGACGGTCCCGGATCTCTTGAAGTGGCGGGCGACGGCCAGCATCATCCCGCACATGTCCTTCATATCGACCGCGCCGCGACCCCAGACGTAGCCGTCGGAGACCGAGCCGGAGAACGGGTGCACGCTCCAGTCGGCGGCTTCGGCCGGTACCACGTCGAGATGGCCGTGGACGAGCAGCGCACCGCGGTCCGGGTCGGCGCCGGGAAGTCGGACGAAGACGTTGCCACGCCCCGGGGCCCCGGATTCGATGTACTCAGGCTGGTAGCCCACGTCGGCGAGCCTCTCGGCGACCCAGTGGGCGCACTCGGCCTCACCCTTGGTGGTCGCCAGTTCGCCGGTATTGGAGGTGTCGAAGCGGATCAGCGCACTGACGAGGCCGACCACCTCGTCCACCATCTCGTCGAGGTCTGCCCGCGTCACCGTCCTTTCCTACCATTGCCGCCTCACCTGACGCCGCACCCGCCACCTCACCCGCCGCCCCGTCCCGGGCGCATTTATCACATCTTTAACGTCAGTATCATTTACAACACGCCGACGGTGGGGGTCTAATTACCCGATGACGAGTCGGGTGGCCACGATCGCCGCACTGGTGTGTCTGGCGGCGAGCGGTTGCGCCAGCACCACCGCGGGCACCGCCATGCCGGCCGGGAACGCGCCACTGACCACCGCCGAGTCCCTGCCCACCCTGTTGCTGCCGGCGGCGGAGGTCGGCGCGGCAATGTCCGGCGCCGACCTGGTCGTCACCCGTGAGGTCACCGCACCGTGGGATGACGGTGCGCGGCTCGCCGAAGGCGCCGGCTGCCTGGCCGTGGCCGGTGCGGCGCAGCGCAGTGTCTACGCCGACAGCGGGTGGACCGCGCTGCACGGCCAGATCCTCCGCGAGCCTCCCGCCAGCCAGTGGTCGCACTTCGCCACCCAGGTGGTGGTGCTGTTCCCGACCGCCGAGGCCGCCGGGGACTTCTTCGCCCGTTCCCGCGACCTGTGGGCCGGCTGCGCCGACCGGGAATTGACCTACCCGCAGCAGTTGGCCCCCGAGCAGCTGTGGTCGATCGGCCCGGCGGCCGTCGATGACGACGTGCTCGCGCTGACGCGCACCCAGCGCAGCCCCGAGCGATGGTCCTGCCAGCGGGCACTGAGGGTGCACCGTAACGTCGCGGTCGATGTCGAGGCCTGCGACCTCGACGGCCCCACCTCGGCGGCGGCGGCGATCGCGGCGACCATCGCCGGCCGGTTGCCGACCGCGTAATCCCGCGGCCCGACCGGGGAGGGTTTGGGCCGCGCAGTCCGAATCCGTTAGCCTTAGTCGCCCACCACCGGTGGGCAGCTCTAGGTCCGAGTGGCGGAATGGCAGACGCGCGAGCTTGAGGTGCTAGTGCCCTATTAACGGGCGTGGGGGTTCAAGTCCCCCCTCGGACACCCACACCTAGAAGATCCGCCAGCCCTGGAACATCCCGTCACCCGACATCGGTGGGCGCGCGTCCGCGGGTGCGGAGCAGGCTGGCAACCGTGGTGATCAGCAGCACCACCGTAATCACGCTGATGG
>SYAB01000314.1 GCA_005787665.1 Actinomycetota bacterium | reverse complement strand
TCCCGAGCCGGCCGGTGCGGACCCGGCCAATGATGTCGGTGGTGATCCGGATCGGGCGGCGGGTGCCACCGGTGGTGTGGCCGTTGCCGGACGCGCTCCGGTGGAGGGTGCCGCCACGGGTAGCGGGGAGCAGGCCGAGCGTGAAATTGCTACTGGAAGTCCGCGTGATTGACCAGTCAACCGATAGTCACCCGGGCCTCGCCCGACGGATCCGCCGGTCGAGATGCAAAAGTCAGAGAACTTCGTTATCCGTGCTGCGATAGAGGCTTTCCGCATCTTTCAACTTTGTCTCGAGGCGGCTTGCGCACTGTGCCATCGCTGTGATCGCGTTGGATAGGGCGGCCTCCACCTCTTTCATGGCCTTGACTGTGGGTTGACACGCGAAACCGTGGGTTGAACTGACCGACTCGGCGATTCCCTGGACATCTGCTTTAGCGGCGGTGAAGGCCTCGGCAGCTTTTTGTTGCTGCAGAGCAAGTTTCGCCAAGTAGTCCTTATTGACGGCCACGTGGTTCATAAGTTTTATCCTTTCCGCTGAAGCTGTGGTGGCGCCGTCAATTCGCCGCTATTTCGTCCACTTGTTGCCGGAGGTCGCACAAGTCGTCTGCGAGGCCCGCAATAAGCAAGGCATTTTCTTCCGATAAGCGCTGGAGTTTCTTGAAGTAGGCCACAGAGGGTGTCAGTAAACTGGTCACGACCGTCATCTGAAAGGCGTAAGACCACATCGGATTCAGCCTCGCGATTTTCAGAGCGATGCCTTGGCAAACCATGACGACACCCAAAATGATCGACAGCACCATTCTGGTGTATTGCACACCCGACAGCCATCCGTTCGCTTCGCTTTGCACGATATCTCGCAGTTTCGTGACCAGCGACTTTTCGCCGACCAAGGTCAACCCGTCAATACCGATCTTCGCGACGATCCTGACTAACGCGTCATTCGCATCGTTGTAGGCCTGAGCGGCATCGCCGGACCATTGGTCAGTGCTCGCCGTCGCCGCACCCAAGGCGTTATAGGCCCCTTTCAGGGGCGTTTTAGATTGCACCAACTGGTCGCCCTCGTCGGGATCGCCCAGCCCAGTCAGTAACAGGAGCACTAGAAGTGTGTGCTCCAGCATATTGAGAAGAAAGATCGATGGGTCGGTACCTTCCTTCATCCGAGTAGGGTCGACCTCCCTCATTGGGGCCTTCGGGCGGGCGAGCAAATCCTGCTGTTCGACGAGTCGCGCCGCCCTGGCTTTGTCCTCCAACTCTCGCTCGTCAGCGGCTGCTTTGCGCGCGGCTTCCAACCATCCTTGCCGGTGTGCCTCGAGATCAGCTTTATCCTGCGCAGCTGCCCTAGCAGCGTCTTCAGCAGCCGTCTTCGCGGTCTCTTTAGCCTCGTACCGCTCGAGCAGGTACGCGTTTTTGTCGGGAGGCGCATCGAGAAGCAGTTTTTCCTTCAGAACTTCTTGACCGTTGACTTTGAAACTCGTCACTTGGGACGTGCCGCCGACACGAATTCGGGTGGATTCATACTTCAAGCCGCCGGCCTCCAAAGTGCGCGTACTTGCCGCCACCTCTCCCTGCGCGTCGTACGATATGCTCTCCGTCAGGGTGCCGTCGGCATATATCCCGACTCGCTTTATGCACCGTTGATCGGCGTCGTAGAACTCCTTAACGCTGTATTCATCTATAGTTCTCGCCGGTTGCTGCCCTCCGACTTTAAAATAACGCGCGTCCGATTCTTCGAGAGTCCGCGTCATGGTGCGCTCAGTAACCTTCGGATTCAAATTCTGGTCGTACACGCGAGTCTCTGATACGGTATCTCTGAAGTTCTGACCAGCTACGTTGTTGTTCTGAACACTACGGTTCCAGGTCTCGGTTTCTGGGCCCTGACGGTGAGGGCCGCCAAAACGAAGCGGGTCTGTGCATTCGGGAATGCGGTCTACATCCGGTTTCAGTCTCGTAAACAGTTTCTGTTCGATAGGGTTGTCTTTAGCCGTAGCGTCGTAGTTCGGATACCAGCCTTTCCCCCCTTCGTACTCAGCGCCATGCATTTCCCGTAATTTCAGAAGTTCTTGCTCGGTCAGGCCATGTACGCGACCAGGGCCAGCAGGCCCTGTGTAATGGGGGAGAACGGGGTACTTCCAAATTTTAAGGTTGGTGGCCACCTGGTTGGCCTTACCGTAAACATCGAGGATTACATCCTGTGTTTTAGTCAAGCCCTCGCTTACAGCGTCCCTGACGACCGCCATTTCCCCTTTGACTTCGGGGAGAATATTGTGCTCAAAACGATCGATAATGCGGCTTTCGACGTCGCCGACAGCTTGAGACGTGACTTTATTCGCCAGCATCTCGGCATGCAGAGCCAGTTTCTCCGCGGAATTAAGTCGATCCACCATAACGTTGCCGAACGCCCAATCAAGTACACCTGTTTTTCCGGCGACGTGTAGCGCATTGGTAATCGAAGCACTCAACTCGGTCCATGACTCTTTGTTCAGATTGTCGTGTTGAAAGTTAATCCCCGATTGGGTGGCGGCGTGAGCGCCGGCGCTTCCAGACCAAGCGGACTCCCACCACCACCATAGGCTGTTTGTCATTTGACTCCTCTGTCCTAATTTGGGCGATATGTCATGACGGCGAATAAACCGCCGCTCGCTGACTCAGCCTCCAGCTGTGTACCTGGTGGCGAAGACTTCTGCCTCCGCGGCGATCGCCTGTTGACGTGTGGGAAGATTCGCACCCTCTGGCATCGCCAGGAATCTGCTGAGGCCCTCGGGATCGTCCGCTCCCAGCTCGCGCATGATGTCGATGTTGTTGGCCTGCTCCAGGACGAACTCGTGCTGGCCAGCCAAACCCTTCTGCCGCGCCAAATCCGCGATGACGAGAATTTCGGCGGCGAGTTCGGCTTCGGTCATGGTGGTGACCTTGCCGGACAACTCGACTCGCTGGATGCTGCCGTCCATGTTGGCCGACACCGACACCGTCTCGGGTGGGTTGGTGACCGTGAACAGCGGAAGGGCATCTTCCTCGTCGGACTCCTCGGCGACCTCGGCGGCGGCATCAATGGCTTCCAGATCGGCCGTGACGTTCCCGCTCTCGGCTGGCGCGTACTCGGGGAGATCATCAAGGGCCGTCGCTGCATCGGCGGCGTCGTCAGGACCGTAGAAACCCAGCGCGTCCGAATCTTCCGAACGGTTGTCGTCGAAGGAGAAGTCAAGGGCCCCGAGACCGTCGTCATCGTTGCCCGGCTGGTGCTGCGCCATCGTGTCCCTTCCCTATGGGTGGCGGTACAAACCATGTCGGCCGTGGGGCCGAGCCCTGACAGAGTGTCAGGAAGTGATGTGGATGTGAGTTGTGGCGATCATGCATGGGGTTTGATGCCCCCAAACCGGCTCAGCGCGGGATTGGTGCCTGGTTAACCGGGTCCAATCCCGCGCCTGGCCGTGCTCCAACGTGGCTAGGAAAACATTCCGGAGACGTGGCCCTCGGTCTGGGCCATCGTCTGGCCGGCCTCGCTGATCTTGCCCGCCAGGTCCGACAGCGACTGGTTGACCGCGGTGGACTTGTCGTCCCAGTTGCGCAGCACGGCGGCGGCAGCCTCCTGGCCGCTGCCGCCCCACACCGCCCCGAGCCTGGCCAACGATTGCTTGCCCTCGTCGAGCAGTCCGTGAATGCTGTTGACCGCACCCATCAGGGCACTCGACTGGGCTTCGATACCGGCGAAGTTGTACTTCATATCTGACATGGAGATGCTCCTTCTTCTTTCGTTTTGGGGTGTTTCAGATGTTCATCTGCGACGACAGCGTGGAATGTGCTTCCTCGTCGGCCTTGGTGTACTGGATGCCGGCCTGATTGATATTGGTCTGAATGTCATTGAGCAGCTGGGTCTGCGCCTGGGCGCTCTCATGGAAACGTGCCAGCGCCGCCTGCGCGGCGGTGCCGGCCGCACCCGTCAGGTGGCTGGTCAACTCCGATCCCGTCGACTCCACCTGGCCCATCACCTGCTGAAGCTGGCTGGCGATGCGGTCGAAGTTAGCGGCCTCCGCCTGTAGGGCGGCGGCATCAGTTCTCATCTCTGCCATGACCTGAATCCTCTCTTGGTCTGTTCACTTACCACGGTGATGGCAAGTCTTCCGGCCGGGCGGCCGGGAAGTCTTTCGCTGCCAACGGGCGGGAACGCGTCCCGCGATTTGACACAGACCCACCATAGGAGTTCGGAGACCGCCTCGACATCCCGCGAACCAACGGCACCATTGATGATTCCGGCTCCTACGATCGAAGGAGTCCTCCCACCATGTCGGGCCCCACGCACAGACTGAACGCTTCCAGCCGGGCGGCCAGGAAGTTTGTCGCGACCCGCGATCACCAGTCGTCCTCGTCGTCGAACTCAGCGCCGTCATCATCAGCTCGGGCAGGCGCCGCCGTCCCCGTCAGCCCTGACCGGGCAGCACCGGCGCCAGCGTTTGCGCCGGCACCCATTACGCTCACCGGGGCGGCCCCACCCGCCGCCGAGGCCCCCGCGCCCGCGGAAGCCGGTGCAAGTCCGCCCCCGCCCGGCTTATCGACCAGCCCGGTCAGCAACGCCGTGCTCGATGCGGACCCCCCCGATCCGGGCAACGCCGAGGCGTACATCAAGCCCTTGCCGACCCGGGGGCCCGAACCCCCGGCCAACGGATGGCTGGAGAACGGATGGGCGCCCACCAGACCGACGTGCCCGCTGTCACGGCCGGGCAGTTTGGCCAGCGCGCCAGCCCCCTGACCGCCGAGGCCAACGGCGCCGCTGTGGCCCGCCAGCGACGCAATCTGCTGTAGCGGCTGCATCATCTGCTGGGTCAGTTGCTGCAGCGGGGCACTGAGCAGAGCGGCCCCCGCCAGATACTCCAGGATCTGGTCGCCCAGGGACCCGCCGTCGTCAGGGGTCGGCTTGGGCGGGTCGTCGCCGTCCGAGGCTGAACCGTGGGGTGCGGTCGCCGTGGTGGCCGAAGCGGTTGCTTCGGCGGCTTCGGCACCCGGCGCCAGGATCGGCCGCATCGGCTCAATGGGCTCGAACATCGTGTTGGCCATGGTTTCGGCCTGGTATGCGTCCATCGCGGTGCCGGCCTGATTCCACATCCGGCCGAAATAGTCGATCTCGTTCATGCCGATCGGGACCATGTTGATGCCGAGGAAGTTGGTCGCCGACAGCACCGCATGGGTGATGTGATTGGCGGCGATCTCCGGCAGTGACGGCGTCGTCCCCAGTGCCTTGGCGTACGAGGCGGCTTGGGCCGCGGCCTGAGTCCCGCGACGCTGCGCGGTCTGGGACGCGTCGTGCAGCCATGCCAGCGCCGGTTCGATAGCGGCCGCGGCGCGTTCGCTGCTCGGTCCCGTCCAAGCTTGCTGCAACGACATCACGAGGCCAGCCAACTCGACGGCTTGGGTGTCCAGTGCCGTCGCCAGGGATTCCCAGCCCGTCGCGGCCTGCAGCATCGGCTCAGGTCCGGCGCCGGCCATCAGCAGCGCGGTGTTCACCTCAGGCGGCAGCGCATGCCACAGCATCGTTATATTCCCGGAATCCGGGCCCGGCGGTGCGGGAGGTCAGCAGGGAACGTCAAAACGTCACCTCCCGGTCGCAGCCTTTTCTGGCATCTGCGATGTTACCGGCAGCAGGTCCGCACGGTGTCCTTTCCGTCTTCGTCAGTAGTTTTATCGAGGGCTGACGTCCTCGTTCGGCGGTTCGATGAAGGCGGCCTGGATGACTTCTCTGCCCTCCGGGGCGGCCAATAGTGCCTGGCCGGGGGGGCGTCGCTTGACCTTGAACTCGCTGGACGGGAAGTCGGCCTTGTCGCCAGACAGGAACAGGGTGGGCGATCCCGCGCCGAAGGCGGACCCGACGAACTTGTCCATGGTGGCCTTGTAGGCCTGGCTCATCTGACAGGTCACGATGATATGCAAACCGATATCGCCGGCGGCCGGCATCAACGGGGCCAGCGGCATCATCGGTGGCATGCCGCCGGCGGCGCCGACGATCATGTGCCAGTCGTCGACCAGCAGGACGATGTCCGGGCCAGACCACCACGACCGGGACCGAAGCTGGGCGGTGGTCAGGTCGGCCGGGGGCAACCGCTTCTGTAGATTCATCGCGAGTGCCTTGATGGCCTCATCCAGGCTGGCGCTGTTGCGGTTGATCGCCCCCGCCGACAGCAGGTGGGTATCGGGCACCGCGTCGAGCAGGCCGGACCGGTAGTCGGCGAGCATGAAACGTACCTGGCTGGGGCTGTTGCGCGCGCAGATGGCCTGGGCCAGCGCGTGGGCGATGGTGGTCTTGCCCGACTTTGCCGCGCCGAAGATCAGCAGGTGCGGGTTGGCATTCATTTTCCCGTATGCCACGGACAGGTCCGTCTCGCGCAGCCCGATCGGAATGGTCCAACGGGTGGCGTAGTCGCTGTCCGGCCCCGGTGGGTTGGGATCCAATTCGTCCAGGTGCACTCGCTCCGGCAGCACCCGGACTCGCGGTGCCTGGTCGGTGTACTGGGCGGCGACCTGTTCCACCGCTGCAGTCATCGCCTCCACTAGACCGTCGGCGTTGTGTTCGCCGTCCAACCGGGGCACGCCGATCATCAGGTGGTGCTTCTCCAGTGACATCGCCCGACCCGGCCGGTTGGCCGGGATATCACGGGTGGCGCGGTCGATCTGGGTGTCATTGACGTCACCGAGTCTGAACTCGATCTTGACACCCAGGTAGTCCCGCACCCTGGACTTCAATTCGGTCCAACGAGGTGTGGTGATGATGGTGTGAACACCGAACGCCAGGCCCTGCCCGGCCAACTCCTGGACGGGCGCCTCCAGGTCGGGGAACTCAGCGACGAAGGCCGGCCACCCGTCGATCACCAAAAACACGTCGCCGAACGGATCGGTCGAGGCGGGGTGGTTCGGGTCCCCCCGCATCTGGCGGTAGGCCGCGATCGACCCCACCCGGTACTCCTTGAACTGGGCCTCGCGCTGGCGCAACACGGCCTGCATTTCGGCGATCACCCGCATCACCCGATCGGGGTCGGATCGGGTGGCCACTCCGCCGACGTGCGGCAGGCTGTCGAGATAGATCAGGCCGCCGCCGCCGAAGTCGATGCAATAGAACTGGACTTGCCGGGGCGTGTGGGTACACCCGGCCGCCAGCATCAGGGTCTGCAGCAAAGTTGACTTGCCCGTTTGTGGGGCACCGCCGATGGCGATGTTTCCGCCCGCCCCGGAGACGTCCACGCCCCATACCGCCTGCAGGTGTTTTCGCGGCTCATCCATGATCCCCAGCGGAAAGCGCAACGGTTGACGCTGATCGTCCTCGACGACGAGCTGGTCCACCGGCGTCGGATCCTTCAATGGCGGCAGCCAAAGCTCGTAGGCCCGCGATTCTGTGGTGCTGAGTTGATCAAGCACCACCTCGCTGAGCGCCCGGGTGTTCGCCTCGAAGCTCATGATGCCGGCGTCTCGTCGAGAACCGGCGCCGCGGTGAACTGCTTGATCAGCGAGCGCTTCGGTCCGCTGTGCCCACCGTTGGATTCGGCCGCTGCGGCTGTCGGGGTGCTCGGCACGTACGGCCCGCCGGTGTACAGGGTGGAGAATTTGACCGGATCCTCCATCCCGACTCGGAGGAACCCGACGCCACTCTCCTTGTTGGTGATGTATTGCGCCTCCGGCGTTCCGATCACCGACCGGGACTCGTGGGAGCTGGTGGTGCGCAACGCGATCCGGTAGGTGAGGTTGGGCTCCAGCTTGTCGATGCGCGCCCCGCCGGTCTGCAGCGACTGGGTGGCCAGCAGCAGGTGCACGCGCAGCGAGCGGCCGACACGGCAGATCCGGTCGAACAGCCCGACGAAGTCCGGATGACTCTGCAGCAACTCTGCGAACTCGTCCACGACGACGAACAGCGTCGGCAGAGGTTCGAGATCGGCGCCGCGCTCCCGGTAACTTTCGTACTCCGCCACTCCGGAGAGCGCGCCGGTGGCGCCGACCTTGATCCCAGCCTGGCGCAGCAGGGACTGGCGGCGGTCGAGTTCGCCGGTCAACACCTCACCCATCCGGCTGACCAACTCGGCTTCCTCGGCCATGTTGGTGATCACTGCGGTGGTGTGCGGGAGCTTCTCCATCCCGAGGAACGTCGAGCCGCCCTTGAAGTCGGTGAGCAGCAGGTTGACCTGGTCGGGATGGTGCATGGCCACCAGCGACAGGATCATGGTGCGCAGGAATTCGGACTTGCCCGAGCCCGTGGTGCCGATCAGCATGCCGTGCGGGCCGCCGCCGAACTCGGCACCTTCTTTGATGTCCAGGTACATGATGTTGCCGGATTTCAGTTCATGCCCGAACGGGATTTTCAGGCGATTCCGGTCCTTGTCCGGATACATCTTCCAGCGTTTCGGGGTGATCTCCTCAACGCTCTGCGCGCCCACCAGCTGGTGCCATTCGGTGGCCACCTTCTTCTTGTGGGTTCCAGACCCCTTCTTGTCGATGATCGTCCCGGTGATCGACCATCCGGCCAGCTTCCGCGCCAGCCGGGCAGCCTGTTGCGGGGACATCCGATCGGTGGTGCTGGTCACTTCGCGAAATGTCTGGCCCGGCAGCCGGTCGTCGGCGGAGCCGCTCTCGGCGACCCGGACGCGGTAGTTGGAGCCGCGGTGATTGCCCAGCGTCAGCACCGTCACCCCGGCCCGGCCGTCGGGTGGGAACCCGGCTTTGCCGCCGGTCAGATCGACCACCACCACATAAGGCCCGCCGGGAAGGGAGTCGGGCGAATGCGGGCCGCGCCCGGCAAGGTCGACCAGTTCGTCCGGGCCGGTGTAGATCATCCTGACCGGCCCGGCCTCATCGGTCTCGGTCGGATGCTGCACGTGCGGCAGCCATTTCAGCCAGGCCCAGTCTGGATGGTCGGGTTCCTCGGTGATCACCCGAATCTGCAGCAAATCCGGCGGATGGAACACCGCCAGGTGACAGATCATCGCGGTCAGTAGGCCGGTCGCTCCAGCTGGGTCCCCGCCGACGGCGATCGTGGGAAACGTCCTCAACTGCAACAGTTTCGGACAGTCGTGGATCAGGCCGTGGGTGCGCAGGAACTTCACCGCCCAAACGTGGGCGACCGGTTCCAGATACGGCTGAGGGGCGGCAGTGGGGCCGGCCAATTCGCCGCCGACCGATGGTTTGATTAGCCGGTCCACCGCCGGCTGTTCGCCGATGCCGATTCGGGCCGCGCCGTAGAAGTCCGCGTTCGCCCCCCGCGACCACTGCCGGGACGTGCCGACGATCGACAACAGATCGTCCGGATGTGGTGCGTGGTAGCCGAAGAAGTCAACCTGCGCCGTGGCCGACGACGTCACCCGCGTGCGTAGCCCCGCCAGATACCGCAGGTACTCTTTGCGGTCGGTGTTGATTTCGGCTACCTTCTTGCCTCCGCCGCCGCCGCCGCCCAGCATGCCGACGGACATCATGATCATCATCAACGGACCCATGAGCATATACGGCGAGAGAGACCGGGTCCCGCTGGTGAACATGATCCCGAACATGCCCAGCATCCCTGCCCCCATCACGTAGGGCATTGCCTTCTGCATGCCCGACACCGGGATGTCGACGCCGAGGTCCTCGGGCGGAGTGATGTTGATCTCGCCCGGGGTAAGTCGGGGCCCACGCGCCGCGGTGGTCGGGGTGAACTTCTTGGTCGTCATCCGGACGCTCCGGCGGGCGCGGGCAGCTTCCGAGGGTTGGGATCTGCTGGCAGAGTGTCATGTTCGAGCAGGGCTGCTTGTCTGGAGAGCACCGGACCCTCCACCAGCAGCCGCACGGCCCACCATGGGGCGGTGGTCGGGGCGGACAACCCGAGCGTCTGGGCGGTGGCCTGGTCGGGTACCCCGTACCGCACGCCCTGAGGGTCAACGTAGTACAGCGATTCGCCATAGCGCGGGTCCGGGGATTGAATCTGCAGGTACTTGCCGCCGTCGAGGTAGACGGTCACCGAGCCGCGAACCTGACTGATGCCCTTGTCCATCGCGGACGGAGCTATCGGAAGGTGCGGAAGCAACAGCATGGTTGTCCTCGGCGCCGGTTCGCCGGCCACCCGCTGCCAGGTCCAGCACAGAACCGGCTCCTCCTTCCGCGAGACGAGTTTGACCGCTTCGTCCGGAAGTGGCGAGGGGTATTGCCGCTCAGGGATTTTGGCCACCTCGCTTTTAACGATCGACGGCGTGTTGACCAAACCGTAGGACTCTCTGGCCCGTAGCAGCGACGCGGTGTTGGCGTTGACCGCGGCCACCCCGTCGGGCAGTACGACGAAGGACTGTTTGCCGAAACCGGAGTCGATCTGGAAGACCGCACCGATGACCAGTTCCGCCGGCAGCCCAAGGGTATTGGGCCCGCCCGCACCCGGAATCGGCGGCAGCTTCCACGGCCCGGCATCCGGTATCGCGTTGAACATGGCATCTGAGAGCGGACTCGGCCGGGTGTTCTGCGGGATTCCCAGCGCCAGTGTGAGCGCGCGATCGCCGAGGTCGGTCGCGTGTCGACCGTTGGGAGTGATGACCCAGGTCTGATCCTGATAGGTGGTCATCAGGACGCCCTGCGGATGAAACGGATCGTCAGTTCCGATGACCAGCGGCATCGAGATGACCGAAGTCTGCACCGACGGGTCGGGCGAATCGACTGTGTTGACGGTGTCGCAGAGCGCCCAATTCGGCGAGGGATCCGGCGAAACCGGGGTAGCGTACGGTGCGCCCGGAATCCCGATCGACTGCCCGCGAGGCAACTTGTCGAGCTCCGAGGACCGCACGCTTGCCGGCTGATCGGGCTTGCCCAATACCAGTCGCGCCGAGGTGAGGTTGTAGACCGGTCGTATTCTGTCGCCCACCAGGACGAACAGCTGTTTGGTCGCGTTGTCGACGAAGAGGTTGCCGTCGAGCTTGCCCTGTGGCTTGAAATAGGCGAGCGCCAAGCAGCCGACCAGAATCAACACCGCGACCAGGATCCCGGCGCCCGCCGACCGGCTGTAGAACGACAGTGGGTCATCGAACATCCGGGTATCGCGCCGGACGATGGCGTGCTCCAGACGGCGCATCAGAAAGCGCCAGCCACTGACTTGGACCTTGGTGGTGAGCCGAAAACCTGCCATGGACTACTCGGCGATACTGAGGCGCCCGTGCACGGCCGCAACTGCCCCGGCCATATCCTCGCCGTTGATCTCGCTCAGGCGCTTGGCGTCGAATGTCTCGAAATCCACGGCCTGGGTCAGGCGGATGTCCCGGAACTGCTCGCCGGCCTCCACCAGTTGGCGTGCGTAGCGGCCGTTGCCGGCGATGTCGATGGCGTTTCGCCCGCGGACCGTCTGGTGGCTCAGCAGTGTGGCGCCTTCCAAGAGAATGGCGGCGGCTTCCTCGCTCAGCCTGGAGTCGTTAGCGGCGGCAATCACTTTCGCTATTTCGAGGACTTCGTCGGCGGAATAGGAATCGAATTCGATACGGGTCGCGAACCGTGACCGCAAACCCTCGTTGGTTTCCAGCAGCCTGTCGATGTCGCCACTGTAGCCAGCGATGATCACCACCAGGCGATCACGGTCGTTCTCCATCCGGGCCAGCAGCGTGTCGAGAGCCTCCTGCCCGAAGGGGTCGCTGCGTCCACCGCGCTCCTGCACGAGGGCATAGGCCTCGTCGATGAACAGCACGCCGCCCATGGCGCGGTCGATCACTCGCGTGGTTTTCACTGCCGACTGCCCCTCGTATTCGGCCACGAAGTCCTTGCGGGCGGTCTCGATGAGTTTGGGCTCCTCGATTACCCCCAGCCCGGCCAGGATATTGGCGACTACCCGCGCTATGGTCGTCTTGCCCGTGCCGGGCGGGCCGGTGAAGATCATGTGCTTGCTAGGTTGTGCCACCTTCATGCCGCGCGCGGCGCGAATTCTGGCCATTTGGGTGGCGGCCCGGTAGCGCTCGACTTGTTCCTTGACCCGGCTCAGTCCAATCTGGCGCCGCAGTTCTGCTTCGGCTTCCACCAACAGCTTCTCCCGCCCGGAGGTGTCGACCACCACCGAGGACGGATCCCACGGGTCGGTGCGGGCGGCGATTTGCTCCGCTGTCACCGTCGCCAGGCGGTACCCCGGATCCTTGAGCGCAGCAGCGATCTTGGGCTGCGGATGGGTGGTCTGCAGCCATTCCAACAGCGCCATCGCCGCGTCCTCGTTGCCCTGGCTGCGGCGGGTCATCGCCAGGTACCACGCGATGGTGGGTGCGCACGCCTCGCCGGCCGGCGAGGCGTTGGCCTCGATAAGTCGACGCTCGGCCTCGACGGACAACCCCAGATTGGCCGCCGCGACCCCGTGCGCAACATCGGCCGCCGCGGCGAGGAAGGAGTCCGGCCACCGACCGGCGCCCCGGACCGCCTCGATCACGTCGGTCCACCGCTGGGCCTCGCCGAACACCACGGCCTTGGCCCAGGCAATGAGATGCTCGGCACCGGCGACCGGGATGCCCTCCAGCGCCTCCATGGCATCCGCATAGTTGCCGTGGCGGGCCTCGCTGACGGCGAAGCCCATCGTGATGGCTAGCGGTGAGGTGACGGGATAGGTGATGTCGCCGTAGGGGCCGCCGATGGGAACCCGGGCGCCCACCGTGTTCATCGACAGCTGGGCCGAGCCCGAAAGCTGGCCGAATTTCATCCGTGAGTACCAGGCCCGGAACAGCGTGACCCGGTCGGTGTCTCCGCATCTGATGCGCCCGACCCAGGCGTCGCAGGCCGACTCGTCGTAATCGGTGATGTCGATGAAGAGGTCCAGGGCCCGCGACTCGGCGACCGGCAGCATGCCGACCGCGCTCCCGAACAGGCCGGCCAGGTCAGTCATCTGTCGCTTGCGCTCGGTGGAGCCGGGGCATGGCGTCCTTCCTCCCCAACCTTGAATGGGGTTTCGTCATCGTCGAACCACGTTCCCGCCGGGAGGAACAGCAGCAGTCCCTCCAGAGAGAGTTCCAGATTCTGGCTGGTGCCGGGTAGGAAACTCCCATAAAGCTCGCCGCCGACACGGCGGGGCAGCGACACCACTCTGCCCCAGGCTGAGTCCAGCACTCCGGCTGCCACCGGGGTATGCACGAAGCTGCCGTTGCGCTGACGTTCACCGGCGATGATCTCAGCCCAGCTGCGAGGGTTCGTAATGATCTCGATGTACCGACGAGCCGACTCCAGTCCGATCCGGAATTGGGCCAGCTGCGCTTCGGTAGTGCACGAGGCCAACTCGCGGGCGACACCGGTCATGGGTTCGACGTCGGCGTGCTCGGCCGAGCCGAGTACGGCAGTCACCATTGCCGCCAGCCCGACCTGCGGAGCCACTCGCTGAAGCACCAGCAGGTCACCGTCGCGCACCGCGATCACGTGAGACTCGTCTTTGCGGCAGACCGCGAACCGCACCATGACGTCGCCCATGTCAGGTCGCCACCACCGGCCTTCCAGCGTCCGGTCGGGCAGGCTCAGGGTGTGGATCATCGCGGCCACCGCGGGATGAGGCTGTCCGTTGGGGTCCAGAACTCCCTGGTCGGTCAGGTCGCGCCGGACCTGCCCCCACACCAGGTCACGGACCTCCTGCTGCGGAATATTCGGCCGGATGCCCAGCGTCATCGGAAATTCAGACAGGCCCAATCGTGCGGCAAGCACCAACACGCCGTCGATCGTCAATTCGACGCCGACGACTTCTTCGGCTGGTCCGGTGTGATCGGCGGTCAGGGAGAAGGACACGTCGGAAAGCGGTGTAGTCGCCGATTATGGATTTCGGACCGGGATCGTGCCCCGCGCACAGCCCCCTCGATCGGCGGCTCCGTCCGCATAGGTCAGCTCTTGGGACATCGGGCCTCCTCTGATGTGATCGTGTCGGACTCGCGCCGATCCGAACTGAGTTTAACGCGATTATGGTGCTGGGCGCCGGTGCATGGAAGGCAAGGACCCGAGAGTCGGCGTAGCCTAGCGCTCCGGCTTGCGCACGCCCTGTAACGCGACAGCCCGCACCAGCCGCGCGTAGCGGACCTCTAGTTCCTTGAACCGCACATAGGTACTCAGCGTGGTGAAGACAAACGCTACGAACAGCGCATACGACAGCAGGTCGGCGCCACGGTCGACGCCGAGCCAGTTGGCGACCACGGTGGTGTCGTCGGGGCGAAGGATGGCGTAGACGGCCACAATCACAAACAGCAGGTAGCCGACCTTGACCCAGGCCTTCGTCTTGGCGTTGGTGCGGGCCCGCAGCAGGTACAACAGCAGTGCCAGAACCGCCGCGATCAGCAGCCCCTGGATCCAGTTCACCGCCGCATCCTCCTACGCAGGAATCCGTCGAAGACGATGTTGACACCGTTGAGCAGCGGCTGACCCTTGGACGTGGAGTACTCGGTATAGAGAATCTCCACCGGTTCCTCGGCTACCCGCCAGCGGTTTTCGTCGATCAGGGTGACGAACTCGCTAGCGTGGCTCATCCCGCTCATCGTCAGGTTGAGGTTGTCAGCGACCCGCCGGTTGAAAACCCGTAGGCCGTTGTGGGCATCGGTGAGGCCGAGCCGGCGGCTGCTCGGGCTCAGCCGTGCCGCGGTCCGCAGGATGAGCCGCTTCAGCAGCGGCGTCCGGCTGACCGCTGTCCCACGGAACCGCGATCCGATGACGACGTCGACATCGCCGCGCGCAAGCCGCGCCAGCATCGCCAGCACATCCTCGACCCGGTGCTGACCGTCGGCGTCGAACGTCGCGAATATCTGCGCCCCGGGCTGACGCCGGGCGTATTCGACACCGGTCTGGATCGCCGCGCCCTGCCCGAGGTTCACCGGATGGGGCACCACATGCGCACCGGCCCGAAGTGCGACCTCGCCGGTCTCGTCACTGCTGCCGTCATCGACGCACACCACATGGGCGAACACCGACCGCAGGTCGGCGACGACCTCGCCGATCACCGTCGCCTCGTCGAATGCTGGAACGATGATCCAGACCCCGGATGTGTCGATGTCCACAACGTACACGCTGTTCGCAGGCCATTCGGTGCCCGACTCAGCGGTCGCGGGCCAGTGCGCTCAGGTGTACGGCGATGCCGACGAGAGGACCGCATGCCAGGGCGATCACGGTCCGGACCTCCAGGCCCACGGGCAGGGTCAACAGCAGAGCGGCGGCCACCGTAGCGCCGACCCATCCGATCGCGTAAGCCCGGTGCAGGGCCCCGGCCACCGTGGCCGCACCGGTCAGGGTGAGGAGCGCGATCGACACCGCGGCCACCGTCAGCCATGCCAGCAGGGCACCACTGGCCCGGTATTCGGGGCCGAACCCGATGCGCATCAGCCAGGGACCGACCAGGGCGGCGGCGACGACGCCGACCGCACCGAGTGCCGCGACGACACTCGCGGGGGCGACCAACGCCCGCAGTCGGGCGCCGCGGTGGTCGACGAAGTAGGCGATCAGGTTGCCCTGCATGGCGGTCAAAGGGACCAGCAACGGCGCACGGGTGAGGGTTACTGCGAGGATCACTACACCGCCGGCAGCACCGAGTTCACCGGAAGTGGCCTTCAGTAACACCGGAAAGCCCATCACCAGTACCGCGCTCGCCCCGGCCGCGGCGATCGAGTGGGCGGCGCCCCGCAGAAAGTCCCCGACCTCACCGGCCACCCGCAGTCCCGCTGCCGAGCGGGCGGTGACCGATACCGCCAGCAGCAGCAGCCAGGCCACCGCACCACCGACCGTCGCCCACAGGAAGCCGCCCAGACCCCAGCCCAGGACGAATGCGGCCGAAGCGATCATTACCCGGATGACGGCGTCGGCCACCATCAGCGAGCCGTACTGTGACCAACGGTCCGCTCCGGCCAGCATGCCCAGAAGCGTTGCGTGCAGGCAGAATCCGGCCAATCCCAACGAAAGCAGTGTCACCGACAGGGAGCGCGCCTCGACGAACACAGGGGCAGCCCACCACCACGAGGTCGCCGCGATCGCGGCGGCCGCCACCACCCCCACACCGGCTCCCACCCACATCGGCCGGGTGCGGGGGGCCGGCCCGCGCTGCATCCCGGCCGCGCGCACCTCCCGGGTGGCCTCCTGCAGCAGTCCGTTCGCCGCACCGGTCACCAGGCCGAACGCCCCCCAGAACACGCCGAACACCGCGAAGCCCGCGGGTTCCAGTTTCCGGGCCGCCAGATACAGCACCGCGTAACCGCATACCGCGGTGATCGCGGTGGCGGTCCCGACCCGTGCGACGCTGCCCCGCGCCACCGGCCCGGCGGTGCCGGCCACCGCGTCGAACGGGGCGGCGGCGTCCGTCACAGTGGCGGTACCCCGGTCGAATACAGCCATGCGTCCCAGAGTGGGCGAAGCGGCACCTCGGCGTAGTTGGCGGCCAGGCCGGTGAAGTCGTCGGTGACCACCGTGCCGTGCCGATAACGCGCGGTCCAGTCGCGCAGCAACGCGAAGAACCGCTCGTCGCCGACCGTCCCGCGCAGCGCATGGACGGTCAGGGCCCCCCGCTTGTAGACCCGGTCATCGAACATGTCCCGGGGGCCCGGATCGGAGAGCAGCAAGTCCTGCGGGGCCGCGCGCAGCCGTGCGTGATAGTGCCGGGCGAGCTCATCGGCGGAGCGGCCGCCGGAGTGCTCGGACCACAGCCACTCCGCGTAGCAGGCGAACCCCTCGTGCAGCCAGATGTCGCGCCAGCGGCGTGCGGTGACGCTGTTGCCGAACCACTGATGGGCCAACTCGTGGGCGATCAGCCGCTCCGACCCTCGCGAGCCGTCGCAGTGATTCGCTCCGAAGACCGAAACACCCTGGGCCTCAAGAGGTATGTCGAGATCGTCGTCGGTGACCACCACCGTGTAGCCGGCCGAGAGCGGGTAGGCCCCGAACAGTTTGACGAACAGTTTCATCATCGCGGGCTGACGGGCGAAGTCATGGGTGAAGTTGGCGCGCAGCCGATCCGGCAGAACCGCCTGCATCCGAACCGGCGCCTTGGGCAACCGGTGCAGGGTGTACATCCCGATCTGTACCGTCGCCAGGTACGTCGAGGTCGGTTCGGGTTGCTCGTAGGTCCACTCGGTCAGGCCGGCCCGGACCCGCTTGGACACCAGTTCACCCGGCGCGACCGCGTAGTAGGGGCTGTCGGTGCTGATCCGGATCCGGTAGCTCGCCTTGGAACTGGGATGGTCGTCACACGGAAACCAGGATGGCGAGCCATTGGGTTGGCCGGCGACCAGAGCGCCGTTGGACAACTCCTCGAAACCCACTTCGCCCCAGACGGTTCGGACCGGCCGGGGGGTGCCGCCGTAACCCACCACGATGGACATCGCCGAACCGGTGGGCAACGAGGCCGCCAGCCGGATTCGCAGCTTGCCCCCCGCCGCGGCGTAACTCGCCGGGCGGCGCCCGTTGACGGTGACCTTCGCGACGCGCATCGCATCGGAGAGGTCCAGCGTGAAGGTCTGCAGTGAAGCCAGGGTGACGGCGGTGATCGTGGCGGTGCCACTGAGCCGGTTGCTGGAGACCTTGTACTGCAGATCCAACTCGTAGCGGGAAACCCGGTAGCCGAAGTTTCCGCTCTTGGGCAGATAGGGGTCGATGACCGGGGGATTGCTGCCCTTCTTCGGGGCGTGCTTCACGATGCGGTTCCCTCCGCGGTCCGGCGACTCCGGGCCTTTCTCTTGCGGGAGTCCTGCCAGGGGGCGATCGGGTTGCCCTGCCACCGGGTCGAGGACGGCACCTCGTCACCGCGCATCACCAGCGAGGCGGGTCCGACGGTCGCGCCGGCACCGATGCGGGAAGCGGGCAGTGCCACGCAGTGCGGACCCAGTGTCGCGCCCGGCTCCAGGGTCACCGAATCCATCCGCATGATGCGGTCGTGGAACAGGTGGGTTTGCACCACGCATCCCCGATTGACGGTGCTGGCGTCACCCAGGGTGACCAGATCGGCCTCGGGCAGCCAGTAGGTCTCGCACCACACCCCCCGGCCGATCTTCGCTCCGAGCCCCCGCAACCACACGTTCATCACCGGGGTCCCACTGGCGGCGCGGGCGAACCACGGCGCGGCCACGGTCTCGACAAAGGTGTCGGCCACTTCGTTGCGCCACACGAAGGAGGACCACAACGGCTTTTCGCCGGCCGGTATGCGCCCCACCATCAACCACTTCGCCGCCACCGCGATTCCGCCGGCCACCGCCCCGGCGATCAGCAGTACGGCACCGCCGAGGGCCGCCGCCCAGCCGTAACCGCCGCGCGCCGCCACCGCCTGCAATACCGCCAAAGTCGCCACCCCGATGGCGAAGGTCACCATCATCGGCACCACCCGGAAGGTCTCGACGATGCCGCGCATCATCTTCAACCGCAGCGGCGGTTCGAAGGTCAGGGCGATATCGGCGCTATCGGCCTGGCGACGCAGCCGGATCGGTGGGCTGCCCAACCACGACGATCCGGTCTTCGCCTTCGGCGGGGTGGCGGACAGCACCGCCACCAGACCGTCGTCGGGCACCCGTCGCCCGGGTTGGGTGATACCGGAGTTGCCCAGGAAGGCCCGCTTGCCGACGGTGGCCTTGGCGACGTGAATCCAGCCGCCGCCCAGTTCGTAGGAGGCGACCATGGTGTCGTCAGCGAGGAAAGCGCCGTCCTCCACCACGGTGAACTTCGGGGTCAGCAGCGCTGTGGAGATCTCGGTGTTGCGCCCCACGGTGGCGCCCAGGATCCTCAGCCACACCGGCGTGAGCATGCCCGCGTAGAGCGGAAACAGGTAGTTGCGGGCGGCGTCCATCAATCGCTCGGTAGCCCACAACTGCCAGCCGACGCGGCTGCGGACGGGGTGATAGCCCTCCCGCAACCCGATGGCGCAGATCCGCACCCCCAGCACGGTCAACGTCGCGTAGACCCCGGCGGCGACCAGTGTCGCGACCGGAATCCACGGTGCGGCATCGCGAAGTGCCGCACCCAGGTCGGGTGCGTCGCGCGCCGCCCAGCCCAGGAGGGCCAGACCGGCGCCCAGTGCCGTCAGTGGCAGGGCGCCCAGCAACAGCGAGGAGATCCCGTAGATCGCCACCCAGTGCCGGGCCCGGGGCGGACGGTGATCGGGCCAGGGGTGGCGCGCCTTGCCCGACTTCACCGCCGGTGAGCCCTTCCAGTACTGGCCGTTCTTGACCTTGCCGACCACCCCGGAGCCGGCGGCCACATCAGCGTTCTTTCCCACCACGGCGCCGGGCAGCAACGTGGTCCGCGCGCCGATGGTGGCGTCGTTGCCGACGGTGATCGGACCGACGTGGAAAAGGTCGCCGTCGATCCAGTGGCCGGTGAGATCGACCTCGGGCTCCACCGAACTGCGGTGTCCGAGGGTGAGCATCCCGGTCACCGGCGGCGAGGAATGCAGATCCACTCCCTTACCGACCGAATTACCCAGCGCGCGTGCGTAATAGACCAGCCACGGCGCTCCGGCCAGGTTCTCGGCCCCGCTGGCCTCCGCCAGCCGTTCGGCGAGCCAGACCCGCAGGTGTTGCGAGCCGCCCCGGCGGTAGGTGCCGGGCTTGAGCCCGCCGAGCAGAGCCCGGGCGCCGAGGACCGCGATCCCCATCCGACCCAGCGGGGTGACGAACACGATGAAGGCGGTCAGGACCACCCACCAGTCGACCGTCACCAGCCATGGCAACGGGTGCAGTTGCGCGGCGACGTTGTTCACCAGCGCCAGCCAGGTCAGCCACTGCAGCGCGGTCAGAGAGGCCAGTGGCACGGTGAGAGCCACCTGCATCACCCGGGTCCAGGCCGGGGTGGGGGCGACCAGGCGCGGCGTGACCGGCGCCGGGGCCGGATGATCGGCTGCCATCTCGTCCAGGAAGCCGGCCAACGATCCGAGCCGGGGATGGTCATAGAGGTGGGCGACCGTCATCCCCGGGTAGTGCTCCCGCAGCGCGACCACCAGCTGGGCGGCGGACAGTGATCCGCCGCCGAGGGCGAAGAAGTCGGCCTCGGGTCCGTCGACGACCGTCCCCAGGACGTCCTGCCACACCCCGGCCAGCCGGCCCATCGTGCCGCCCAATTGCGACCCCACATCCGGGACATCCCCGGGCGGAGGCCAGGGCAGAGCGTCGCGGTCGACCTTGCCCGAGGTGCGGGTGGGCAGCTCCTCGACCAGCACCAGGCGCGGGACCAGCGCCGCGGGCAGAGATCCGGCCAGGTGGGCCCGGGCCGTCGTCAGGTCGAACGAGGGGTCCGCGGAGGCGATATAGCCCACCAGGACCGGTGTCCCGCTGGCGGTCTTGCGGACCGCGGCCGCGCCACCG
>SYAB01000313.1 GCA_005787665.1 Actinomycetota bacterium | reverse complement strand
GAGCAGCTGACTCTTAATCAGCGGGTCCGGGGTTCGAAACCCTGACGGCGCACCATGGAAAACCCCTGGCGGACAGGGTTTTTTCCTTCCCGGCATCACCGCCGTCGAGTGACGTCTCCACAGGGTGCGACTCACGGAGATATGGACGGCCCGATCAGTTCGCCTCGAGCCGTTGCCTGACTTGTTCGATTTGGCGTTGTGCGGCGATGGCCCAGTTCGCCACCCGCCATCACGGGTTCGGTGAAGCTGATTTCCAGCGGTGTCAGCTCGTACTCAGTGTGCGGTGGAACTTCGGGGTCCCGGAAGTAGCCCGTTTCACCACTTCGTCTTGGCTCCGACTTCCGCGTGAATTGATGCAACGTCGGAGGCGACGGAACCAGGGAAAGGCTCGCCTACCGGCCGAATTCGGCCGCCTGAAGGATTTGTGTGCTCGATAATCCCTGCCATGTTTCGAACCTTCCTCCGGCGCGGCTTCTTCGCCCTGGCCGTGGCCGGGCTGTGCCTTGGCTGTTCGGGCTCACCCGGTCCGACGGCGTTCCGACCCGAGGTCAAGTACGCCGACGTCGGCGACGTGAAACTGGCGTACTACACCAGGGGCGAAGGCAAGCCGCTGGTGATGATCAACGGGTTCATCTCCACCATGAGCTTGTGGGACCCATTACTCATCGAGGAACTCGCCAAACGCCACACGCTTGTTCTCTTCGACAACCGCGGGGTGGGACTGTCGACCGACACAGCCGAGAACAAGACGACGATTCCCCAGATGGCCGACGATGTGGCGGGTCTGATCACGGCCCTCGGCCTGGAGAAGCCCGACATCCTCGGTTGGTCGATGGGCGCGCGGATCGGTCAACAACTACTGATCCGGCACCCCGATCTGGTGGACCGGGCAGTATTGGCCGCCGCGAATCCCGGCGGCAGCCGCGGCATCCCCGCCGACAAGGCGGTCGAGGACAAACTCAACGACCCGAATGTGCCCGATGATCAGAAGCTCGCCCTGCTCTACCCGCCCGGCGAGGAGCAGGCCGCCCAGCAGACCTACGACCGCATCCTGGAAGCGGGCAAGATGGGCACCAGCCCAGGCGACTTCACCGTTTCGACGCAGACCACCGAGCGCCAGGACCGCGCCCGCACGACGTTATGGGATGCCGACGAGGGGAACTTCAACGACCTCAAGACGATCACGAATCCGGTACTGCTGGCCGACGGCCGCTATGACGTCGTCGACAAACCGGAGAACTCGCTGATCATCGCGGGCCAGATTCCTTTCAGCTGGCTGGCCTTCTTCGACGGCGGGCACGCCTTCCTGTTCCAGCAGCACGACAAGTTCGCGGCTACGGTCGAGGCCTTCCTGACCTGAACGCGAGCGCCGCGACGGCGTGGCGTGCGCCGGCCCGGTGCGTCGGACCATGGCGCACACTGGACGTCGTCGAAAGGGAATGGACATGGCGCGCTACATCACGAAGGTGAAGACCGCGAGGACACCGCGGAACGTGTTCGCCTACATGGCCGATCTCCGCAACTTCGCGCAGTGGGATCCCGGTGTGAAGGCTGTCAGGCAGGTGAAGGGCTCGGGCGGCGGCCCGGACGCGGTGTTCGACGTCACCGTCGCCGGTGTGGGCCGCGACCTGACCCTGCGGTACGTGACCGAGGAGCACGACGCCCCGCGGAACCTCCTTGTGGTCGCGCGCAGCCTCATCTTCACCTCGATCGACCGGATCACGGTCGAACCCGACGGCAAAGGATCGATCGTCACCTACGACGCCGACCTCCGCCTCAACGGCGTTCTTCGTATCGGCGATCTGGGACTGCGGTTGGTGTTCGGCAGGATCGGTGACCGGGCCGCCGACGGCCTGCGCCGGGCTCTGGGCGGGCAGGCGGCCTGAGACCCCCACTCACGGCGCTCGCTGGTAGCGGTCCCCGTTCCACTTGAAGCTGTTGACGTACTTGCCCATGTCCATGGCCACTTCCAGATCGGCTGCCGACGGGTGCCCCGAACCGTATTCCGGGCTGAACTCGTGGTACGGCCCGCTGGCGGTGGCGATCAGCGCGTAGTCGTGCCGGACCGCGGCCATGATGATCACCCGCAGTCGGCTGTAGCTACTGGACGTGTCGCGTGGGTAGACGTCGGCGACGACCCCGTACCCCGGTTCGTACCCGACCGACGCGTTGGGAATCTCATGGTCGACGGTGGCGCCCGGATACTTGGCGTTCAGGATCTCCTGGGCGATCTGCTCGGCCGTGCGACCCCGGGCCGGCTCGCCGAAGAGGGTCAGCATGCCGGTGTCGCCGGCGGTGTAGCGGGCCTGGACGCCGTTGATGCCCGGCGGGTCCAACGTCACCTCGTAAGCGGAGCCCGCACCGGGGTAGCTGACGGAGAACGCCCCGCCGTCGCCGCTGAACCGGGGGTTTGTCTCCACCGGTTCCCCGAAGGGGGGACGGCCGCAATCGGGCGGGCACACGTAGGTGGCGGGAACGGGTTTGATCAACCAGGCGAGGGCCACCGACGCGACCACAGCCGCGCCGACACCGGCGAAAACCGGGCCCACCACGGTGCGATAGGTGGCAGGCCGGGCACTCCGGGACGCCGCGCGCAGTGCCACTCCGCAGTCGCTGCAGAAGGCCATCCGAGCGACGACGTGGTCGCACTCCGCGCACCGCAGTTGCTCGTCACCGGACTCCCCGGTCGCCTCGTGCAGCAACGCATCGGTGATGACGACCCGCACCGCCAGCACCGCGAGCAGCGCGATCAGCAGTTGAAGCGCCAGATAGACGCCCAGCCGGATGGGGGCGACATCCACCACGCCCATTCCGACGGTGAAAGCCAGGGCCCCGAGCAGGGCGGCGGGCACGACGACGGACCGCCGATAACGCGCCGGAGCGCCGGCTTTGGGGCGAAACCACAGCGCGATGCCAAAGGCACCGCCGATCGCCACCGCACCCAGCGGCCACGCCACGCCCTCGACCAGCGCCTCGGCCAGCAGACCGCTGACCGGTTGGCTGTCGGCGGCCACGCCCAGCGCCAACCGCGGCGCCTGCAACGTGGCGGTGGCGGTCGCGTTGACCACCGTCGCGCCCACCGCACCAATCATGAATCCGCTCAACGACTCTCGACTCGAGCGGTCCACCGCCCACACCAGAGCCGAAGGAGCGATCAGGACGAGCGCGAACGTCATCGGAATGGCCACCCCGCACAGCAGAAGCTGCCCGGGATCCAGCTGCCCGCCCAGCCCCGCGTTGTAGGCCTCGGCAACGATCGGGCCCGCGACCAGCGCCCACCCCGCTCCCATGCCGACAGCAACGATCGTGGCCAGGACGAAGTACCGGACGGGCATGGACCGACCGATGCGGATCGCATGCAGATAGGCGAGGAGCAACACCGGCAACCCGAAGACCGCGATCGCGATGACCGGTACCGGCCAGCGCAGCGCAGCAAACCCCACCGCGCACACCGCCACCAGGATCAGACCGGCACGGAATGCCCCGCGTGAGCGGGGCGGCAACTGCGGGAACAGCGACGTCGTCACCCAGGGGCGAAGGACCCGCTCCCCCGGCGCCGCGGCGTAGGCGCTGAGCCGGAGTCTGCCCTGCTCGCGGCCGGCCGATCGCCGCGCACCGCAGGACGCACAGAACGCGCCGTCCGGAACGTCTTTCCCGCACGCCGGGCAGGCCGAGACCGGTCCCACCTACCCGCCGTCGGTCAGATAGTTGGTGGCCACCGCTTGGGCTCGCTGCGCCTCGAGCAGATTGCGCGCGAGATTGTCGACGTTCGGACTTCCCAATCCGGTGACCAGGTCATAGCCGTCCACCGGGGTGTCGACCGCGTTGCCGCCGGCAGTGATGTCGCGAAATCCGGGCAGCGCCGACCCCTGGGCGGTCCGGTACAGCAGCGGGTGGATATCGCCCAGCGGCCGGCCGCCGTTGTCGACGATGTACTGGTTCATCAGCGCCGTCATCCCGGCCCAGATCGGTGCGGCTTGCGAGGTACCGCCGCCGACTTGGGGCTCCTGGTTGATCACGATGCTCACACCGGTGAACGAATCGGCGACGGCGGAAACGTCAGGGACCAAACGTCTTTCGGTGTTCCGTTGACCAACCAGATCACGTTGATAGTCGGGACGGGCGGACAACAGCGACACCCCGCCACTGGACCCTTGGCCCAACGGCGGGTCGATCCAGCCCCACTCCTGCAGCCAGCGGCCCTGCATGTCGGTCGACAACGTCGTTCCTCCGACCGAGACCATCTCCGGCAATGACGCGACGGTGTCGACCCCGATGTGGTCGGGGCCGGGCGGGGAGGACCAGTCCTTGCCGCCCTTGCATTCCAGGCCTCCGTTGTCGCCGCTGGCGTCGAACGCCGTGATGCCCTTCTGATGCGCCCCGACCAGTGCGGCGCGGACCGGGGCGATGTCGGCGGCAGTGACGAGGGCCTCGCAGCCCCACCCGATCGACAGACTCCACACCGAGTTCGGATACCGCTCGGCGGTGTCGGCGAACATCTGGGCGATCCTTCCGAATCCGCCGCCCTGCTCCACCGTCGGACGCGCGTTGACCACCACCAGCCGGGCCTCCGGGGCGATCGCGTGCACGACCTGAAGATCCATCGCCGTCTCCCCGCGGACCGGACCGAGCGGTCCGCCGACCACCTCCGGGGTGAACCGCGGGAGTCCAGCAGTGTCGGCGAACATGTCGAGGTCGACCTGGTGATAACCGTCGAAGCCGAAGATCACGACGGTCTGGCCCTGGCCGCGGTAGCCGGCCTGCGCCAGCGGCATCGCGTTGTAGGCCGTGAGCAGGTGCTGGGGCGCCAACCCGGGCCGGGGCACGTCGCGCGGCGGCGCCGGGCGGGCCATCCGGTGCGGCAGGTAGCTCAGGATGCGACCGACGGCGCTGACCTCGGCACCCAGTTCGGTCGGCACCCTCGGCTGCATCGGCGAGGCGTGGTAGACCTGCCCCTGCCGACCGCGGAAATCGCGAACCGGAACATCGAAAGCCCGGGCGATGTTCTCGGCCGTGCCGGTGACGAAGGCCCAATCGGTGCCGCGTTGCCAGCGCACGGCGAGCCGCCGGGCGCCGGCCCAGCCGATCAACGCAGCGGGCCGTGCGGCGCCGAAGAGCTTTGCCGTCAGCTGAACGTCGTCGGCGCCGGAGGGACCGAGATTCGTCGATGCCGCCAGCAGGTGGGCATAGGGACCGGTGATGACGTCACCGCCGCGGGCGGTCGGCAGCACCGGCGAACCCGACGCCGTAGCCGCGACGACCAGCGCAGCACCGAGGGCGGCCGTGCGGGCCGGGCGGCGACGTGACGTCAGCGCCTTCATGTTCAGCCTCCCCCACGCACCTCACCCCGCCTCCTCATGTTCGCACAGCCTCTGCTGGTCGACCAGCCAATCAGGTCCGCGATCGCCCTACTGCCGGCGTTGTGTGCCAGAGTCCAGACAACCAACAGACTCCCCGACCACGGAGGTGCGGATGGCCGTGCCGGAACGACCTCGCCACGACCGGCGGCGATTTCTCCAACGCACGGCCCTGCTGGCCGCGGGAACCCCGGTACTCGCCGTCCTGCTCGACGCGTGCTCGAGAGGCGGGCAGTCGGATCCGCCGGCCCGCCTGCAGATCGCGGCCCCGGACCGACCGGTGACCTGGGACATCCCGGCGGACAACACACCGATCCCGGCAGGCCTCGGCCCCGAGAAGGACGCGACCCTGCACCTCTACAGCTACGCGGGCTACATCTCTGACGACGCGGTCGCATCGTTCGAGGGTCGATACGGCGCGAAAGTCAGAATCTCGACGTTCAACAACACCGACGAAGCGCTCGGCAAGATCGCGGCCGGCGACATCGACGTCGACGTCTACACCCCGAGCTACGACCAGATCGGCAAGATGGTGACCGGTGGGCTGCTGCGCTCGGTCAACCACAGCTACATCCCCAACATCACGAACCTGTGGCCCGTCTTCAGCGACCCGTGGTACGACCGGCAGTGGCGCTACAGCGCGCCCTACACGGTCTACACCACCGGCATCGGATGGCGCTCCGACCAGATCCGCGCCGATATCGCCGCACTGGCGAATCCGTATGAGGCCCTGTGGGATCCGGCTTACCAGAACCAGACCGCCGTGATCGACGACTGGCACACCGCGATGGCGATGGTGCTGTTGAAACTCGGCATCACCGACGTCAACACCTCCTCGGCCGCGGATCTCGAACGTGTTGGCGAGGCCCTGGCCGAGATGAAGGCGAACACCGCACCGGCGGTCAGCGTCACCATGTTCAGCGAACTGCCCGCCGGCTTGCTCGGCGTCTCGCAGATGTGGTCCGGCGACATCATCAACGCCGTGAACTTCCTGCCGGAGGGTGTCAGCCCCGACATCCTGCGCTACTGGTTCCCCTCCGACGGCAGGGGTCTGGTGGACAACGACCTGATGGTGATCCTGCGCGGCGGCAAGAACCCCGTCCTGTCGCACCTTTTCGTCAACCATATGCTCGATGCGGAGGTTGCCAGGCTCAACTTCGCGGCGATCGGCTATCAGCCCCCGCAGGTGTCCATCGACCCGGACTCCCTGATCACCGACGGCGTCATCCCGGCGAACGTGAAGTCCGCGATCGTGCGCCCCGAGTACTTCGACGTCGGTTATCGGCTCCTGGAATTGGAGCCCGCCAATGACGAGGCCTGGCAACGTATCTGGCGAAGCTTCAAGATCGGCCGGCCGTGACCCGCGCTGGTCAGTCGAAGTGCACCTGAACCAGTGAGCAGTCGTCATCGAACACACCGGAGGGCGTCATGTCCCGCAAGGCGTCGAGGAGATGGTCGAGAGACGGCTCCGGCAGCCGGGCCACCATGTCCTTGAAACCCGCCAGGGACAGTTGCCCATCCCGGTCCAGGTCGAACTCGTAGACACCGTCACTGAAGAGGAGCATGCGGCAGCCCGGCGGCACCGCGAAGCGGCGCGAGGAGTAGGTCGAGTCCGAGAACATCCCGAGTGGCCGGCCCCCGGTGGACAACTCCACAGCGACGCCCGGGGTCTCGGCGGCGAATGCGAATGCCGGTGGTGCGCCTGCGCTGGCATAGCGAAGGGTGCGGGTCGACAATTCGTAGACCCCGAACCACATCGTGAGGTATTTCCCGTCCTGCTGTTCCATTTGGAACCTCCGATTCAGATCGGACAGGACCTTGTCCGGACTCAACAGAGTCCGCAAGGACAGCGAATGGGAACGGAGCAGGTTGTGTACCGACACCGAGAGCAGTGCGGCACCGATTCCGTGCCCGGATACGTCGATGAGATAGACGATGAGGTGATCCTCGTCGATCCACCGGTAGTCGAAACTGTCGCCGGCCAGTTCTTGGGACGGCAGATAGCGGGAGGACACCCGAACCTGTCCGTCGAGGTCACCCGGAAGGATCGAGGAGACGTAGGCCACTGCACTGCGTAACTCCGTGGTGAGGCGCTCACCCTGCTCCTCGAGACGCTCCACGAGGACCCGGTTCCGTTCGTCCTGAGCGGCCAGCCGTTGCAGCGCATGCACTTCGGTGGTGACGTCGATGACCTGTGCGATGAAACTCTCCACCTCGCCGCCGCTCGTCCGAAGACAACTCACCGAGAGATCCCCCCAGATCAGGTGACCGTCGGCATGGACGAACTGCTTGGTCATCCGGTAGGACTCACTGCGTCCGGCCAGAACTTCCTCGGCGTACTTGACGTCGACCTCCAGATAGTCCGGAGCGGTCAGGTCCTGCCAGGTCTTCGTGCGCAGGGTCTCGGCGTCATAGCCGAAGAAGGCGCACAAGGCCGGGTTGACCGTCTGGAAAATGCCGTCGGGCGTGCACGTCGCCATGCCGATCCCGGAGTTGTCGACCAACCGGCGCCAACGGGTATCGGATTTGCGCTGCATTTCGCGGGCCTCGGCGAGGAGTCGGGTAACCCGGAACCGATCGGTGACATCGCGCCAGGTGAGGTTGATCAACGTCGCGGTGACCCGGGTGGCTCGCAGGTCGTAGCGGCGGGTGTCGGCGAGAATCTCGTTGTCGTAGGTGAAATCGTCCATGATCACCGGTTCGCCGGTGTCCAGACACTGCAGGTATTGGGCGAACAATCCGGACCCGGCGACACCCGGTGTCAACTCCAGCAGACCGTGGCCGAGGAGGTCCTCGCGGGCGAGGCCGAGGTAGTCACACGTCGCCTGGTTGAGTTCGCGGTAGACGAAATCGGTGATCGTTCCGCGGTTGTCCGTCACCGCTTCCAGCAGCACCTGAGGGTCCAGCATCGCATCGCAACCGGCGCGCAGCAGATCGCGGGCACCGCCTAGAGCGTCGAGGGCCTCAGATCGAGCCGGTTGAGCAGGCATTAGCCGCGAAATTAGCAGCATGGTCGAAAATTTCAAGCCGACAGTCATGACGGATTGGAGACATCCCCGGCGGTAACCGCATAATGCAGCGAAGTGAGATAGCTGTAACGGCTCGGAATATGGCGATCGAGTGGCTTTGAAATGGTTCTTTGAATCGCCTACGCTCATTACATAGGTTAGCTGCAGGAGATAGCGAACGGAACGCGGCGTGGTGGCGGAGCAGGGCTCGATCGGCGGCTCGGACGGCAGCGAGGTTCGGGTCCTGACCTGCTGCCGCGTCGGCAGGGTCGCAAACCCCCCGGTCCCCCGACTGCCGTTGAGCGGCTGGTTTCGGCGTCGTCGCGCTTAGTTGCGGATGCGCCGCACCACGACGACCACGGTCACCATCCCGACACCGGCCAGCGTCGCGGCCACCGCCGGTCGCTTGAGGAATCGCAGCACCGCGGATTTGAGGTCATCGGCGACCCGCTGGGGGTTGGCCCGCTCGGCCAGGGAGTCGACCGTCGACGCCAGGCGTTCGCGTGCCACGGCGATGTCCTGCTTGATGACCTCGGGATCCCGGTCCGCCACTTGGTGTCCTCGCTTCGGGTGGGAGATGAGCCGCACTGCCGCATTACCCTAGATCAGAGCCGGGCCGCCACGAGGCAAAGGGCGCGGACCGGCAGACCGAAGGGATTGCGAACGTGACCGACACAGCACGACTCGAAGCCGGCGACAAGGCCCCGGCATTCAGCCTGACCGATGCCGACGGCAAGAACGTCAAGCTCTCGGACTTCACGGGCCGCAAGGTGATCGTCTATTTCTACCCGGCCGCGTCGACACCCGGCTGCACCAAGCAGGCGTGCGATTTCCGGGACAGCCTCGCCGAACTCAACGGGGCCGGGATCGACGTCATCGGGATCTCGCCGGACAAGCCCGAAAAACTCGCCAGGTTCCGCGACGCCGAGGGACTGAGTTTTCCGCTGCTCTCCGACCCGGACAAGAAGGTGCTGACCGCCTGGGGCGCGTTCGGCGAGAAGACGATGTACGGCAAGACGGTCCAGGGCGTCATCCGGTCGACCTTCCTCGTCGACGAGAAGGGCACCATCGAACTGGCCCGCTACAACGTCAAGGCCACCGGGCACGTCGCCAAGCTGCGCGCCGATCTGTCAGTCTGAGTAACAACAGCCGCACCAGATGTAACACCGGCCCCACCACCACCGACATCACGGTCAAGTAACGATCGCGGCACGACCGCGCCAGTTGATGACCGGAGGGCCGATGAGCCGTTGGCACCGTGCGCTGACCTGGGCCGCGGCGGCCCTCGCCCTTCCGGCGGCGGTCGCCGCCGCCCCGGTGCCCCCACCGCAGCCGCTCGGGTGGGCGCCGCAGATCGTGATGGCCCACCAGTCGGTAGCCGACCCGGCGGCGGCCAGTCTGGTGAGCTCGGTACGGCGTGCGCTGCCGCACGGTGTGGGTTCGGAGCGCGGCCTGCAGGTCAAGACGATCCTGGCAAAGCGGGCCATCAGCGCGCGGTTCCCCGAGATCAAAGATATCGGCGGCGTCCGGCCGGACAGCATGAAATGGCATCCCGCCGGCCTGGCCATCGACGTCATCATCCCGAACTACCGCACCCCGGCGGGCAGGGCACTCGGTGACCGCATCACCGAGTTCGTGATGGCCAATGCCGAGCGGTTCGACCTGGAATACGTCATCTGGCAGCGGATGTACCTGCCCGCGAAGGGCAAGCCCCACCTGATGGCGGATATGGGCAACGATGACGCCAACCACTTCACCCACGTCCACATCTCCACCTACGGCGGCGGTTACCCGCGCGGCGGTGAGACCTACTCCGAATAGCACGCGCCGAGTTTCGCCATCAGCAGCGCTTCGGTGGCCGCGGCCCGCTCCAGCACACCGAGGTGCAGACTCTCGTTGACGCTGTGGGCCTGGGTCGAGGGATCCTCCACGCCGGTGACCAGGATGGTGGCGTCGGGGAACGCGGCGGCGAATTCGGCGATGAACGGGATGGACCCGCCCATCCCCATATCGACCGCGTCGAGGCCCCAGGCCTCCCGAAACGCCGCGCGGGCGGCGTCGTAGACCGGACCCGAAACATCGATGGCGTAGGGCTGGCCCACGTCACCGGTCGTGACGGTGACGTGGGCGCCCCAGGGGGCGCGATCCTCGAGATGACGGCGCAACGCCGCCAGGTGTGCCGCGGAGTCACCACCGGGCGCGACCCGGAGGCTGACCTTCGCCCGGGCCCGGGGGATGAGGGTGTTGGACGCCTTGTCGATGGGTGTGGTGTCGATGCCGATCACGGTGATGGCCGGTTTGGCCCATAAACGTTGCGCCACGGTGCCCGAACCGATTTCGCTGACACCGTCGAGCAGACCGGACTCGGCGCGAACCCAGTCGGCCCCGCGGTCCACCGGGGCCGCGGTGCCCTCGTGCAGACCCTCGACCGCGACGTTGCCGTCGTCGTCGTGCAGGGTGGCCAGCAGCCGAACCAGGACCATCAGCGCGTCGGGCACCACCCCGCCCCACAGCCCGGAGTGCAGACCGTGGTCCAGGGTGGCCACCTCGACCACGCAGTCGGCCAGCCCCCGCAACGACACCGTCAGGGCCGGGATGTCGGCGGTCCAGTTGTCCGAATCGGCGATCACGATGACGTCGGCGGCGAGTGTGGACTTGTGGGCGTCGAGCAGTCGACTCAACGAGGGGGATCCGCACTCCTCCTCCCCCTCGACGAACACCGTGACGCCGACGGGCGGATTGCCGCCATGCGCACGGAACGCGGCCAGATGGACGGCGATACCGGCCTTATCGTCGGCGGTGCCCCGGCCATACAAGCGGCCGTCGCGTTCGGTCGGTGCGAACGGTGGCGAATCCCATTGGTCGACGTCACCTTCGGGCTGTACGTCGTGATGGGCGTAGAGCAGGACCGTCGGCGCGCCGGGAGGTGCGGGGTGCTGGGCGATGACGGCCGGCGCCCCATCCGCACTGACGATCTTCACACTGGAGAAACCGGCGCCGCGCAGCAGGTCCGCCACCGCCTGGGCGCTGCGCCGGACCGCATCACGCCGCGACGGGTCCGACCACACCGATTCAATGCGCACCAGGTCCTCAAGGTCTCCGCGCACCTCGGGCAGCACGTCGCGGACTCGATGGATCAGATCGCTCACCGGACCGACACTACCGAGCCGCCGCAGCGGTCCGCTGTCTATACATATGGTATGTATTTCGTGAATTCCGATTTGCTCGAAGATAGTGTTGCGACCATGAGAACCGCCGACGCCACAACACCGAGACTGCTGAAGCCCCTTCTGGCCACAGTGGCCGTCATCTGCGCGGTTGCCGCGGCGCCCGTCGCGACGGCGTTTCCGGACAGAAGCCGATGCGGCCAAAACGGAGGAGTCAGTGTCTGCCAGAAGCCCGGCCATGCGTCCCTGCATGCCGAACCCCGGGGCCCGTCGCTGAACAGCCCGTCGGGCCCGCTCTTCAACCCCTTGTGGGTGCCGGGATTCGGGGGCGGCATCCCGATCGGAGGGTAGCCGCGGCTACGACGGCGTCTCCAGGATGGCGACGGCGGCCGCCGTGTCACCCTCGTGGGTCAACGACACGTGGATCAGCACATCGGCGAGGTGCTCGGCGATCGCGCCGGCCAACCGGACCCGCGGGCGCCCCCACATGTCGGTGATCACCTCGATGTCGCGGTGAACGCCCTCAGGCAGCACCGGGCGCTGGGCGAACCGCGAGCCCGACCAGGCCTTGATGACGGCCTCCTTGGCGGCCCAGCGGGCGGCCAGATGCCGGGCGGCCAGCGAACTCTTGTCGGCGGCGTCGCGCCGCTCGCCGGGGGTGAACGTCTCGGCGAACACCGTGCCGGGCTGGTCGACCTGCTCGGCGAAGTCCGGTATCGACACCACGTCGATGCCCACGCCCACGATCGCCACGCGCAGACCTTAGCCCACCGCGTGACGATCACGCGGCGACACCGCGCCCAGGAGCACGGTCATCAGAGGACGTAGGTCCCGTCGTCGCCGAGACGCGCGGCGGGGTCGAGCAGCATGGCGGCCTCGGAAGCCTTCTCCGGGTCGTCGCGGTCGAATCGGCGACCGGCGGGGCGCTCGTAGAGCGGACGGCCGCCGGCGATCGCCGAGGCCAGCCGCCGCTGGCCGGCCAGCACCCGCTGTGCCGACCGCTCAAGGTAGCTCTCCCGCTCCCCCTCCGGCAGGGCGGCCAGGAAGGCCTGCGGGTGTACCAGTGCGATCAGCCCGGACACGTGGCCGAAGCCGAGGCTGGTCACCAGCCCGGCTTTCAGCGCGAAACGGTCACCAAGCCGCAGCGTCTCGCGCGGCCAGACGAAGTGGCCGGCCACGGCCAGTTCGTCGTCGACGCAGTCCAGGCTGCGATTGGGCGGGATCACCCCGTCCCGCAGGACCTGGCACAGACCAATCATCTGGAAGACCGCCGCGCCGCCCTTGGCGTGGCCGGTGAGGCTCTTCTGGGACACCACGAACAGCGGTGCGCCCGCGGACCGGCCCATCGCCTCGGCGAGGCGCTCGTGCAACTCGGTCTCGTTGGGGTCGTTGGCCAGCGTCGAGGTGTCGTGCTTGGAGATCACCGCAATATCGTCGGGGGCCACCCCGAGCGCGGCCAGCGACCGCGCCAGGCCCGACTCGCGACCACCCCGGCCGGCCGCCAGGGCGCCCAGGCCGGGAGCCGGGATCGAGGTGTGCACACCGTCGGCGAAACTCTGCGCGTAGCCGACGACGGCCAGCACGGGCAGTCCCATCCGCAACGCCAGGTCGCCGCGCGCCAGCAGGATCGTCCCGCCACCCTGGGCCTCCAGGAAGCCCAGCCGACGTCGGTCGTTGGCCCGCGAGATCTTCGCGTCGCTGATACCCCGCGCGCGCATCATCTCGGTGTCCGCGGTGGCGGCCATGTCACCGAATCCGGTGATCGCCTCCTCGGTCAGGTCGTCGAAGCCGCCGGTCACCACGAGTTCGGCCTTGCCGAGCCGGATCTTGTCGACACCCTCCTCCACCGACACCGCGGCGGTGGCACAGGCGCCGACCGGGTGGACCATCGCGCCGTAGCCGCCGACGTAGGACTGCATCACATGGGCCGCAACGACATTCGGCAGCACCTCCTGCAGGATGTCGTTCGGCTTGGGCGTGCCCAGCAGGTTGCCGTGGAACATCGTCTGCATCGAGGTCATACCGCCCATGCCGGTGCCCTGGGTGCTGGCCACCAGGCTGGGGTGCACCCAGCGCATGAGTTCGGCCGGGGTGAATCCCGAAGACAGGAACGCGTCGACGGTGGCGACCATGTTCCACAGCGCCACCCGGTCGACCGAGTTGACCATGTCGGCGCTGATGCCCCACACGGTCGGGTCGAATCCGGTCGGGATCTGGGCGCCCACCGTGCGGGACAGCGTGGCCTTGCGGGGGACCCGGATCTCGGTGCCCGCCTTGCGGATCACCTCCCAGTCGCCGCCGTCGCCGATCGGGCGCACCACGGTGTGCTCGGGGTCGGCGTCCTCGAAGGCTCGGGCCTGTGCCTGGGAGGACACCACGAAGCTGAAGTCGCGGTCGAGGAACACGCTGACCAGCAGTGCCGCGGTGTGGTCGGCCTGCAGGGCGCCGTCGGCGACGAACTCGCGGATGCCGCAGCGCTGTACGACGGCGTCGTGGTAGCGCTCGCAGATCTGCTCCTCCGGCACCAGCTCGCCACTGGCGACGTCGTACCAGCCCGGTTTGGGATCGTCCTCCCACACCAGAAGTCCGGTGGTCCAGGCCAATTCGAGCACGCCGGCCGCCGACAGTTCGTTGTCGACCTCCATCTCGAAGCGGGTCCGCGACGAGCCGTAGGGGCCCAGTTCGGCGCCGCCGACGATGACGACCAGATCGGCGGGGTCGACGTCGAGATCCTCGAAGACCGGTGGCGGGGCCGGCCGGTGTCCGCGCGGCGGCGAGGGCAGCGCCGCGATGGTGCCCTGCGCCGGGCGCCCGGAACGCTCTGCCGCGGAGGACATCTCGGCGCGGGCCTTCGCGGCCAACTCGGCCATGTCCAGGTCGACATCCCCCAAACCTCCGGTCAGATCGGCCTGCAGCGGCGCTTCGGCGGCGGCCACCCGCGCCTCCGGCGCGCACCGGTCGAGCAGCAGCGCGGCCATCGCCGCGGTGCTGTAGGTACGCACCCCCGCCTCCTCGACGGCCTCGACGATGGCGTCGTTGTGCCCCATCAGACCGGTGCCCTTGGTCCAGCCGATCAGCGCATGGGCGATGGTGACCCGCTGCGACCACGAGGACTCCGCGCTCCAGCGGCTCACCACCGCGTCCAGGGCGGACTTGGACTCGCCGTAGGCGCCGTCGCCGCCGAACATGCCGCGGTTGGGCGAGCCGGGCAGCACGACATGCAATCGGGAGGCGATATCGCGTTCGGCACCGATCGCCGACAGCCCGCCGATCAGCCGCTCGACGGCCCACAGCAGAACCTTCATCTCCATCTCGGAGCGGGAACCGGCCTCGGAGAGATCCCCGGCCACCCGAGGGGCGGCGAACGGGAACAACAGGGTCGGCGTCTGGGCGTCCTTGACGTGAATGGCCTTGGGCCCCAGATTCTCCGACTGGTCGTTGCCGATCCAGGAGACCAGCGCGTCGATATCGGCGTAGGACGCCATGTTGGCCGGCAGCACCCACAGTGCCGCATCGAACCGGGCGTGCTCGCGGTACAGACTCTTGTAGAACGCCAGTCGTTCGTCGTCGAGCTTGGAGGTGGTGGCCACGACGGTGGCGCCACCGTCGAGCAGTGCCGCGACCACCGATGCGGCGATGGACCCCTTCGAGGCGCCGGTGACGACGGCGATCTCGCCGTGGTAGCGGCCCGGGCCCGGGTTCTCCGCACCCGCGGCGATCCGGGCGTACAAGCCGGCGTGCACCAGACGGCCCTCGGCCAACGCTCGCGCCCGCCACCAGTCGGCCTGGGTCGCCACCGCGTGGCCGGCGCCCTCGAACCGCTCGGAGAGCCGCTGCCAGTCGGCCTCGACGTCGTCCTCCTCGGCCAGCCACAGCCGGACCAGGTCCTCGCGGGCGCTCGCCCAGCGGTCGTCGAGCAGCACCGCCTTGCGGGCGTCGAACACCGGCGCCACCAGACGCGGCCAGTCCGCACCGAGTTCGGCGGTGACCAGGTCGATCAACTCGGCGTCGGTGGCCGGGCGGGCGGCGCTGACCGGGGTGTCCAGTCCGAGCTGCCCCAGCACCATGCGGGCGGCCGATGCCAGCACCCCGTCGCGGCCGGTGACGGTCTCGGCGAACTCGGTCAAGGCGGCCGAATCCACCACCCCGCCGCCGACCGGACCGGCCGAGGGCAGGGCGACCGCGATACCGCGGCGAGCGGCGACGGCCGCCACGGCGCCGTCGACGGCCGTGTCCACCGCGGCGGCGTCGGGCAGTGCACCCTCGTGCAGAGCGCCCAGTGGCCCGCCGCGCACGCTGCTGCCCTCCCGGGTGCCCAGGGCGAGTTCCACGGCGACGTGCTTGGCCCAGCCCTCGCCGAGTTCCCAGGTCTTGGTGACCCGTTCGGTGATGGCGGCCGGCCGCTTGCCGGACGGGCCGAGCACGGTCCGCAGCTGATCGCTCACCGCGTCGGACAGCACCGGGCCGAACGGCTTG
>SYAB01000312.1 GCA_005787665.1 Actinomycetota bacterium | reverse complement strand
GACGGATCTCACGGAGCGTGCCGGCGGGCTTTCACCGAGTCTGATGCACGAGGTCGACCGGGGGCTGCGCCGGGCGTTAGAACTGTGAGCGCCAGATCATTATTGGTGTCGCACACGTGCTACGGTAGGTTCATGAGCAGCGAGATCAGTCAGCGCGAGTTGCGAAACAACAGCGGTGACATCATGCGGCGGCTCGACGAGGGCGAAGCATTCATCGTGACCCGCAATGGTGTTCCAGTCGGGGAACTGATGCCGTTGCGGCGCCGCCGGGTCGTGAATGGACCGGCTTTGGCAGCAGCATTCCGAGGCGCCCCGCGCATTGAGTATCAGCAGTTGCGCGCAGACCTCGACCGCGTCGTCGATCAGGACATCAGTCCGCGTGGCTGAGACGACAAGCGGTTTGCTTGACACGTCAGTGGTGATCGACCTCGACGTGATCGCCCCGGACGATCTACCCGCTGAGGCGTCCGTCAGCGCGGTCACGATCGCCGAGCTGTCCGCGGGGCCACACGCCACCGACGACCCCGCCGAACGGGCGCGACGCCAGGACCGGTTGCAGCAACTCGAGTCGTGGATGGAACCCATTCCCTTCGACGGCGACTGCGCGCGGGCCTACGGGAGGATCTACGCCGCCGTCGTCGCCGCTGGCCGTCAGCCGCGTCGGCGCGCGACCGACCTGCTCATTGCCGCAACAGCGTTAGCCGCGGGCATGCCTCTTTACACCCGTAACGGCGGCGACTTTGCGGGCCTCGAGAAACTCCTGACGGTTGTTGCCGTCTAGACGGCAACGGAACGTCTACCAGAGCACGCCGGTGGCGGTGGACAGGATGAATCCGTGGTCGCCCTGCGTCTGGCAGTGCACCGCACCCTGGTAGTCGACAGCGCACGCGCCACCGACGGTCTGGACGCGTTGACCCGCGGGGAGCACCTGAGCGTCGCGGGTGAAGACGAGGGTGTCCGAGTATCGGTATTGGGCGGGGTCGGCGGCGTCGGCGAAGGTCTGATTGGTGCCCGCCGGCGCATCGGAGGGCACCGCGTCACAGCCGATTCCGCCGCCGTTGGGGGCGATTCCGCATGACCGGCCGTCGGGGGTGGTGAAGAAAACCCAGCCGTAGTAGGACCGGTCAGAACTCGTCTGGTAGTTGCCCGGCGCCAGCGGAAAAGCATTCAGATCATCGGCCGGCGGAGGGCTGTCGTCGGCGAGCGCCGCCGGGGCGACCGCGATCGCCGCTGCGATAAGTCCGACACCCATCCGCCACCGCCATGCCCGCATTCGTCGCACTCTATCTGGCCGCGGCGCCTGGGGATCTGGCCGCGGCGCCACGGTGGGCAAGCCGGTGGCGTCATCGGTCAGGCTGAGCGTCGGCTCGCCGGTCGGGAACTTCCCGGGCGAAATTCCGGTCCGAATACCCGGCTGTGTGATACGTCTTAGGAGTCCGCTCGGTGAACATCGAGGTCCATCACGGTGCGACGCGAGGGGGCCGCGAACGATGAACAACCGGGACGCACGTGGCCGGCACCGCCGGGACGCCGGAGGTCGCCACCGGCCGTCTGTCGAGGCGCTTCGCGTGGTCGAAAATCCTGAGGGCGGATGGTCGTTGGCACCTGCGATTCGCTCGACCCACTACGTGGGCCGGGTCGGCGCGCTGGCGGTGGCGATGGGCATTGGCGGGGCGATCGTGGCGCTGCCGGCAGTTGCGGTTGCCGACTCTATGGAGACCGGATCGGCCGAATCGGCAGATTCCGCACCTGCGAGGCCGGGGCAGCGGAGCGACAACCGGCCCAGCTTCGCCGCACCCGAAACGGATAGTTCCTCAGAGACCGCGAGCACAGCCGATTCCCCCGGCGAGGCGCAACCCGGCCGCAATCGGGGGCAACTGCGCGACTCCGACCGCATTGCCGATGCCGGTGAGTCACCCGGCAGGCGCGCGGTTCAGCGGTCGGCGGCAGCTCGAACGTCCATCCGGGACAGCGACTCCGGTAGGCCGCCCGCGTTCGCGTCCGAGTCCGCCCCCAGCGCGCCGGTTGATGCACCGACTGGCGTTATTGACATTGCGCCGGAGGGGTTCTCGGCTCCGGACACTGCACCGGAGGATGTCACCGACGACGCGGCCAACACTGATGCGGTCCCAACGTCCCCGCTAGTCACGTCCGTCGCAGCGACCGTAGCGGACGCACCGGCGATCATGACGGCCGCGCCCGACGAGGACCTTGCCGAAACGGATCACGAGTCTGTGGACCGACTGGCCGACGGCGACCCCCTGGCGCCCATCGCAACACCACTTGCGTGGGCAGCCTTGGCGGTGAGCCGCCGCGAACTGTCCGCCGCCGCCACGACGGCAGACATGGTGGCCCCGACAGAGTCGGCGGCATTATCGGTGCTGGCGGACCCGATGGCGTCTGCGGCACCGACAGCACTGGCGACCTCGGCGGTGTCGGCGGCGTCGTTCATCGACGACATCTGGAGTGTGATCACCGATGCCGGCGAGGCGGTATGGAATGCGGCGCAGTCGTCGTATCAGTCGTTCGCAACCCTGTTCAGCAACGCCTCCGAGGACGGGGTTCTGACCTGGCTGTGGAACGGGCTCACCACGCCACTGCAGTGGGCGGTCGAGGAACTGATTCAGGTCATCGTCCCCGAATGGGCGCCGCTGGCGAGCGTTCTCGTGCCAGCCGTCGTGAACGGGTTCGGCGATTGGATCTTCAACGGAACCGTTGCCCCCCAAGTCGACCAAATCGTCAGCAGTCCCGTCATTCAGCAATTCGTCGCTGGGCTCGTCACACAGGTTGCCACCACAACCGGTCTGCCCACCGATGTCAGCGTCGCCGCCGGCGACGCCGCGGCCACTTGGATGGTCCTGGCTCTCGGAGGCCCGCAAAACACTGCTCTCCGAGCGGAATTCGACACATTGATCGCCAACCTCCCGGGTCTGCCGTCCGGGTGGGATGTCGCCCAACTGCTGTGGAATATGACGTTCAACGGCTACACCTTCGCCGAATTGATCGAAGACCAGGTCGACATCCCCACCCAGACCGCGATCAGCACGTTCCTGAACTCTCCTGCGGTCCAGGAAGCGCTGAGCGCCGCAACCGCCGGTGCCGTCAGGGTGCTGACCGGCTCGGCCAGTCCGCCCTGGCAGGGTTCGGCCAGTTGCACCGCCGTCCCCGACTATGTCGGCGCGGTCGCCGGCCAGACCGTGGCGGCCGCATTGGTCGGGGACGGCCCCGCCGCCGCGGGCGTCAGCGCCGCGGTCAGCACCGCGGTCGCCGGCCTCGTGAGCGTGATCAGCGAGGATCTCGCCCGGGTCGCCGGCTCGGCGCTGGTCACCTTCCTGAGCCAGCCGGGGACAGCCGACGCGCTGGCCATCACCGTCGTCAACGCGATGCGATCGGAGTTCGGACTGGCACTGGTGCCAGTGCCGGCAATCGGGGCCGCCCTCGGCGCCACCATCACCGAGGTGGCCGGATCGCTGCTGAGCAATCCTGATCTCGGACAAACCCTGGGAACCACGATCACCACCCTGATCGCCGACCTAGCCGCCGACCCCGCCCTGCGCGACCTTGCCGCCACCGAAATCACCCAACAGATCTCCGCCGCCCTCGGCGACACTCCATCCACCGCCGCCCTCGGCGCAGCACTGAGCAACACCGTCACCGCCCTGCTGGCCGAGCCCGCCATCACCGGCGCCATCGCAGCCCTGACCGGATCGGTGCTGCCCACATTCCTGAGCCAACCCGACGTCGGGACCACACTGGCCGATGCAGCAGGCCAACTCGCCGCAGCGCTACTGGCCGGCACCGACCCCGGCACCGCACTGCAAAACACTCTCGGATCACTGCAGAGCACCCCGGCAATCGGGGCCGCCCTCGGCGCCACCATCACCGAGGTGATCGGATCGCTGCTGAGCAATCCTGATCTCGGACAAACCCTGGGAGCCACGATCACCACCCTGATCGCTGCCCTCACCGGCGACCCCGCGATCAGGAACCTCATCGGAGAGCAGATCACCGAGTTCATTACCGTGGCAATCGACGGCGGCGCCAGCGGTCAGCAGGTCGGCCGACTGGTAGCGGCGGCGCTGGGCTCCAGCCCCGCAGCCGTCGCCGTTGGGGAAGCGGTGGGCGATGCTGTGGTCGGGCTGCTGGCCGAATCGGCGGTTGGTGAGGGGCTTTCCGCGGTGGTCGGCATCGCGGTGGCCACTTTCCTCAGCCAGCCCGGGATCGGTACCGCATTGACAACCGCGGTAGACCAGATGGTGGCCGCGGTGCTGGCCGGCGTCGGCCTCAATGCCGCGCTGCAGGACGCGGTCCAGGCACTGCAGACCGACCCCGTGATCGTGGCGGCGTTCGGCGCAACCATCACCGCCACACTCGCCGCCGTCGACGTGACATTGCTGGGTGACTCCCCGGTCCAGCAAGCCCTCGGCACGACCACCACAACCGTGATCGCCGAATTGGCGGGCAACCCCGCGGTCCGCGCGGCCCTGGGCGAACTCCTCGGCACCACGTTCGGCCCCGCAGTAGTGGCCGTGCTGGGCAGTCCGGCAGTCAGCGACGACGTGGCAGCCGTGATCGGCGCTGCGATCACCGAACTGCTCGGCCGCCCCGGGCTCAGCACCGCCCTCACCGGTGCGGCGAACGAGATCGCCGACGCCCTGCTGGCCGGAACTGAACTCGCCACGGCATTGACCACCGCGCTGACGTCGCTACAAGCCGACGCCGCCTTCCTGGCCGCGGTGAGTGCCACTGTCCCCGGCACTGTGGATTCGATCGTCGGCAACGCCGACATTCGCGACGCGCTCGGCGCGGCGGCACAGATCGCCGTGGGCACTCTGCTGCGGGATGCCGGGATCACCAACGGTGTATTCGGCGCGGTGGCGGGTCAGGTCACTAACGCTGCGGCGGTATCACTCCTGGCTCGTCCCGCCGCCGCACACCTGCTCAGCACCGTCGCGATCGATATCCTCAGCGGAGTGTCGGTGAACGATGTCGTGAACGTTGCAACTCAGGCCGTCCTGCGGGATGCCGAATTGCAGGTTGCTCTCGGCTACGCCGTGGGTGCGGGCATCGGCTCGCTGTTCGGGAACAATCTCGTCGGCCTCTGGGTGAGCCAGGCAGTCGGAGCCACGGCGAGCATCGTGATCAGCGTCGCGGCGGCACTGACCCGGATGTTCTCCGGAGGGGGGCCCGTCATCGGCACCACCGCGATGGCTCTCGCCGCGGACGACGACACCGTCGCCGTCCTCACCGTGAGTCTGGAGACCGCCGCCCCGCCGAACGACGGCGCACCGATACTGCTCACTTTCAGGTTCAGCCGCGACCAGTTGTTCCCGCTAGACCTCCGGCCCTCACACCTGTCCTAGGGGCGCACTGCCGAAAACACCGGCCAGGCGCGAGCCCAGGGTTTCATACACCGCACCGATGGAGTCGCGGGCGAACGTCGACCCGGCCGGCCAGAACAGCTGATACCACTCAGCGGTGACAAGGTTGACGCTGTTCTTGAAGTTCACCCGCATCCAGTCCTGCACGGGGCCGTGCACGTTGAACATGAACTGCTCGATGTTCTGCGGTCCGATGGTCAGCAGGCCGGTGGCGTAGTTGGTCAGGCTCGGTGTCGGCTCGCCGAACAGACCCCAGATCGACGCCGGCGGGCGGTTGATCGCGTTGGTCTCGTTGCCGGCCAACAGGTCCGGCACCGACGCGACGTTCGGCCACGGCCGGTACAGCGTCTCGTCGGGCCAGAGGTTCTCGTCGGCGGCGACCACCGCGGCGTTGTTGTAGACGACGATGACGTTCTTGTCGATAGCCCACAGCTGCCCCAGCGTCGCCGAGGTGCCCAGCGCCCGCGGAACCATCCGCGACCCGAACGCGGCATCCATCTGCCCGATGACTTCAGCGTGGGTGATCGGGGTGAAGTTCTTGATGCCCTGGATGTAAATGACGAGCGCTTCCTTCGGATGTTCGGTGGCGAAGGCGGCGATGTCGTCGACGGCGTCATCGAAGGGCACCGAGATCAGCCCGTGTTCGAGGTAGACCGTCCCGTCGGGTTCGTTGGTCAGCCGCAGGTCGACGTAGCGGATACCGTCGGAGAACTGCTCGTAGAGATCCTTGGACTGCGTTTTACCCCAGCCGGCCGCAATCGGCTTGACGATGAGGTCCTGCAGGAGGCCGGGAAGCTCAGTGAGAGAGCCGAATTGGTCCTT
>SYAB01000311.1 GCA_005787665.1 Actinomycetota bacterium | reverse complement strand
TCGCCAGCCTCGGTATCGACGAGCTGTCCGAGGAGGACAAGCAGCTGGTGTACCGGGCGCGTCGCATCGAGCGCTTCCTGAGCCAGAACATGATGGCCGCCGAGCAGTTCACCGGCCAGCCGGGTTCGACCGTGCCGCTGAAGGAGACCGTCGAGGCCTTCGACAAGTTGACCAAGGGCGATTTCGACCACCTGCCCGAGCAGGCGTTCTTCCTGATCGGCGGACTCGACGATCTGGCGAAGAAGGCCGAGAGCATGGGCGCCAAGCTGTGATGAGCGCTTGCGCGGCTCGAAAGGTGAACTGAGATGGCTGAATTGGATGTCGCTATCGTCTCCGTCGAGCGCAGGATCTGGTCGGGTAAGGCGACGTTCCTGTTCACCCGGACCACATCGGGTGAGATCGGCATCCTGCCCCAGCACATCCCGTTGGTGGCCCAGCTCGTCGACGACGCGATGGTCAGGGTCGAGCGCGAGGGCGAGGACGATCTGCGCATCGCGGTTGACGGGGGATATCTCTCGGTGACCGAGGCGGGGGTGACAGTCCTGGCCGAATCCGCCGAGTTCGCCTCGGAGATCGACGCGGACCGAGCGAAGTCCGATGCGGCTTCCGATGACCCGGCGATCGCTGCCCGGGGCAGAGCACGGCTGCGAGCGCTCGGCCAACTCGACTGACCGGACGATGTGATGAGCGCGTCGATGACAATCATGGTCGCGCTGGTCGGTGTCCTGTCCGTCGCGGTCGTCGCGCTCGTGTACCGGCTCTGGACGCTGGGTCAGGGCGGCACACCGGCCATTCTGCGTGACGTCCCGGCCGCCGGCGGGCACGGTTGGCGGCACGGGGTGATCCGTTACCGCGGTGAGGAAGCCCAGTTTTTCCGGCTCTCCAGTCTTCGGCCGTGGCCGGATCGCAGGCTGAGTCGACGCGGTCTGGAAATCCTCTCCCGGCGCGCTCCGCGCGGCGACGAGTTCGACATCATGACCGAGGAGACCGCGGTGCTGGAGTTGCAGGACGTCACCGGCGGTCAGGCTCGCGGTTACGAGATGGCACTGGACCGTGGTGCACTGACGGCATTCCAGTCCTGGGTGGAGTCTCGGCCCTCGCCTCGGGCCCGACGGCCCGCCGTCTGAAACCGGTTAGGCCTCAGGCCCTGTGGACTCCGGGCCGCCCGGTCGCCAGAGCACATCCCCGTCCGGGTTGGCTACCCGCGACAGGATGAACAGCAGATCCGAAAGCCGGTTGAGGTAGCGGGCGGGCAACGGGCTGACGGTCTCGGGGTGGGCCTTGACCGCAATCCAGGCCGATCGTTCGGCCCGGCGGGTGACGGTCCGTGCCACATGCAGTAGGGCTGACAGTGCCGTACCGCCGGGCAGAATGAACGAGTTCAGGGCCGGCAGATCGTCGTTGTACTGATCGCACCACCCCTCCAGGCGCTCGACGTAGGCCTCGGTGATCCGCAGCGGCGGATACTCCGGATTCTCGACCACCGGTGTCGACAGGTCCGCTCCCGCGTCGAACAGATCGTTCTGGATCCAGGTCAGAACGGTGCGCAGTGCGTCGTCGGGCGCACCCAGTGCCACCGCCACGCCGAGGGCGGCATTGGCTTCGTCGCAGTCGGCGTAGGCGATCAGCCGCGGGTCGTCCTTGGCCACCCGGGAGAAGTCGCTCAGGCTCGACGTGCCGTCGTCGCCGGTGCGGGTATAGATGCGGGTCAGGTGGACACCCATGATCGACAACGGTACGCCGCCCGGATTCCTCTAAACTGACTACCCGTGGCGGAGCGTTTCCTGGTGACCGGTGGCAATCGGTTGGCCGGCGAGGTTGCGGTCACCGGCGCCAAGAACAGCGTTCTGAAGCTGATGGCGGCTGCGCTGCTGGCCGAGGGCACCACCACCATCACCAACTGCCCGGACATCCTGGACGTCCCCTTGATGGCCGAGGTGCTGCGCGGTCTGGGGGCCAACGTCGAACTGGACGGTTCGGTCGTCCGGATCACCTCCCCCGATGAGCCCAAGTACGAGGCCGACTTCGCGGCGGTTCGACAATTTCGCGCGTCGGTATGTGTTCTCGGTCCGCTGGTCGGCCGTTGCAAGCGTGCCCGGGTTGCCCTGCCCGGCGGTGACGCCATCGGCTCACGCCCGCTCGACATGCACCAGTCCGGTCTGCGGCAACTCGGAGCCGAGTGCACCATCGAGCACGGGTGCGTCGTCGCCTCCGCCGATCACCTGCGCGGCGCCGAGATCCAACTAGAGTTCCCGTCGGTCGGCGCGACCGAGAACATTCTGATGGCCGCGGTCCTCGCCGACGGGATCACGACGATTCACAACGCCGCGCGTGAGCCCGACGTGGTCGACCTGTGCGAGATGCTCAATCAGATGGGCGCACTGGTCGAAGGTGCGGGGACGTCGACCCTGCGGATCACCGGCGTGCCGGCGCTGCATCCGACCGAGCATCGGGTGATCGGCGATCGCATCGTGGCGGCGACCTGGGGTATCGCCGCGGCGATGACCCGTGGCGACATCTCCATCAGCGGCGTCGACCCGGCGCACCTGCAACTGGTGTTGCACAAGCTGCACGACGCCGGCGCCACGGTGACCCAGCACGACAACGGCTTCCGGGTGATGCAGTACGACCGGCCCAAGGCCTGCAACGTCGCAACCCTTCCGTTCCCCGGATTCCCGACCGATCTGCAGCCGATGGCCATCGCGCTGGCCTCGATCGCCGACGGCACCTCGATGATCACCGAGAATGTGTTCGAAGCGAGGTTCCGGTTCGTCGAGGAGATGATCCGTCTGGGCGCCGACGCCCGCACCGATGGTCACCACGCGGTCGTGCGCGGGATTCCCCAGCTGTCCAGCGCACCGGTGTGGTCGTCGGACATCCGAGCCGGCGCCGGTCTGGTGCTGGCCGGCCTGGTCGCCGACGGGGAGACCGAGGTCCACGACGTTTTCCACATCGATCGCGGCTACCCGTTGTTCGTCGAGGATCTGCAGAGTCTGGGCGCGGAAATAGAACGGGTACACTAGGCGTTACACCTCAGCAGTGCCTCGGACCCTTTGGGCCGGAAGCCCCGATTTGACTGAGGAACACACGCCGAAGTAGGCTGGCAGGGTTGCCCTGTGAGCGGACGCAAGCGGGTTGTTGTTTGAGAACTCAATAGTGTGTTTGGTGGTTTTTGTTTGTTGTTTTTTGATTTTGTCGTGCCTTGATACCCCCGTGTTGGGGTGCGGCTTTTGTTTTGCCAGATTTTTTCTGGTTGCTGTGATCGGATTT
>SYAB01000310.1 GCA_005787665.1 Actinomycetota bacterium | reverse complement strand
GTCGAGCGTCAGCTCCTCGAGCACCACGTCCGCGCCGCGGTTGGCCTTGATGTTGGCCAGGGCGTCGCCGATGATCGTCAGGTTCCGCAGCCCGAGGAAGTCCATCTTCAACAGGCCGATGGCCTCGCACGACGGGTAATCCCAGCCGGTGATGATGGCCCCGTCCTGCGGCCGCCGCCACAGCGGGATCGCCTCCATCAGCGGCTCGGAGCTCATGATGACCGCGCAGGCGTGCACGCCGGCGTTGCGGACCAGTCCCTCCAGGCCGCGGGCGGTCTCGTAGATGGTGCGCACATCGGGATCGGTGTCGATCAGCCCACGGACCTCCGCGGCCTCCTTGTACCGCTCGTGGGCCGGATCGGTGATCCCCGAGAGCGGGATGTCCTTGGCCATGATCGGTGGCGGCAGCGCCTTGGTGATCCGGTCGGCGATGGCGAAGCCGGGCTGGCCGTAGTGCACCCGGGCGGCGTCCTTGAGCGCGGCCTTGGTCTTGATGGTGCCGAAGGTGATCACCTGGGCGACCCGGTCACTGCCCCACTTCTCGGCGGCGTAGCGCACCATCTCCCCGCGACGGCGGTCGTCGAAGTCGATGTCGATATCGGGCATCGACGCGCGCTCGGGAGTCAGGAAGCGCTCGAAGAGCAAGCCGTGCTCGATCGGGTCGATGTCGGTGATGCCCAGCGCATAGGCCACCAGCGAGCCCGCGGCCGACCCCCGGCCCGGCCCCACCCGGATGTCCACCGACCGGGCGTAGGTGATCAGGTCGGCGACGATGAGGAAGTAGGACGGGTAGCCCTTGTCGCAGATCACGTCGATCTCATAGGCCGCACGCTCGGTGTACTCCCCCGGCACGCCGGAGCCGAAGCGCCGGGCCAGTCCGGCGTCGACCTCACGGCGCAGCCAACTGCCCTGGGTGTGACCGTCGGGCACCGGGAACACCGGCATCCGGTCCCGCGGGGTCCAGACGTCGGCGTAGGACTGCACCCGCTCGGCGATCAGCAGGGTGGAGTCGCAGGCCTGCGGGATCTCGTCGTCCCACATCGCACGCATCTCGGCGGCGGACTTCAGGTAGTAGCCGTCGCCGTCGAACTTGAACCGGTTGGGGTCCGACAGCGTCTTCCCGGTCTGGACGCACAGCAGGGCCTCGTGGCTGTGCGCGGCCTCGCGGGTGACGTAGTGGCAGTCGTTGGTGGCCAAAGGGGGGATGCCCAGCTTGCGCCCGACCTCCAGGAGTCCTTCGCGGACCCGCCGCTCGATGGACAGGCCGTGGTCCATCAGTTCCAGGAAGTAGTTGTCCGGTCCGAAGATCTCCCGCCACATGGCGGCCGAGGCCAGCGCCTCGGCATCCTGCCCGAGCCGAAGCCTGGTCTGCACCTCTCCGGACGGGCATCCGGTGGTGGCGATGATGCCTTCGGCGTGCTCGGCGATGATCTCGGCGTCCATCCGCCACCACTTACCCAACTGGCCTTCGAAGGAGGCCCGCGATGTCAGCGTGAACAGGTTGCGCAGACCGGTGGCGTTCTCGGCGACCATCGTCAGGTGGGTGTAGGCGCCGCCACCGGAGACGTCATCGGCCTTCTGGCCCGGATCACCCCATTGGATCCGGCGGGTATCAAAACGAGAGCCGGGAGCCACGTAGGCCTCCACCCCGATGATCGGCTTGATCCCCACCTGGGTCGCGGCGTTGAAGAACTCGCTGGCGCCGAACATGTTGCCGTGGTCGGTCATCCCGATGGCCGGCATCTCCAGGCGCTGCGCCTCAGCCAGCATGGGCGTGATCTTGGCGGCCCCGTCGAGCATTGAGTACTCGGTGTGGTTGTGCAGGTGCACGAAAGCCTTGCCGTTCACGGTGCCCATAGGCCCGCCAGTCTAGGACCGCCCGGCGACGCCTTCGGCGTGTCGGCGGGCCGTGTCAGGGATCAGCTTTCGTCGCGCAACTTGCGCGCGATCTCCTTGGCCTGCTCGGGGGTCAGTTCCCCGGACAACTGCAGCACCTGGCCGTCGATCGGGGCCGCGATGCGGGGCCCCCAGACCACCGTCCCGGCCCGCACGAAGGCGACCTGCTTGCCGACCTGGCCGGCGGTGAACCGGCCGAATTCGGTCGCCGACTCCGGCGTCATGGTCATCTGGACCAACTCGACCCCGGTCAGCGGGTTGAGGAAGGAGTCCACGTCGGTCAACTGCACCCGCAGACCCTCGGGCCCCATCTCGTAGACCGCGGTCCGCTCGATATCGCAGACCCGCATCGGCTGATCCGGCGGGGCCGGCGTGGACGGCGGGCACTGCTCGGGGGTGGTGACGAAGGCGCTGATCACCGGGCGCACCGGTAGCGGCTTGATGGTCAGCGGTGGAGCGGTGGTGGTCGGGGCGGCCGGCAGCTCGGCCTGCCGGTTCAGCTGCGGGGCCAGCAACCCCAGCAGCAGCGGCACGACGATCGCCGCCGAGGAGACCGCCGCCATCAGGGCGATCAGAATCTTCCGGTTCCGGCTTCGGGTGTCGGTCATGATGCCTGCAAGGTACCTGCCTGCCCGCCGAATGCGCGGGACAACGCATCGGCACTGAAGATCGCGAGTGCAACCCAGATCAGGGCGAAGCCGATCCACCGCGTCGGCGGCATCGGCTCGTGTTCGACGAGTACACCCCAGGCCAGCTGCAACGACGGGGTCAGGTACTGCAGCAGCCCGAGGGTCACCAACGGCAGTCGCTGGGCGGCGGCGCCGAAGAACAGCAACGGCACGGCGGTCACCGGTCCGCACAGCACCATCAGGACGGTGTGACCGGCGCCGTGGCCGGTGAACGTCGCGTGTCCGCCCACGTGCAGCACGACCAGATAGACAAGGGCGATCGGAGCGCCGATGGCGGTCTCCACCGCGACACTGACCCGCGGGTCGGTCGGCACCACTTTCTTGACCGCCCCGTACACCCCGAAGGACAGGGCGAGGCCGATCGCGATCAGCGGCGGGCCGCCGACGCCGAGCGAAAGCAGGATGACCGCGCCGATCGCGATCGCCAGGGCGACGCCCTGGGCACGGTTGAGCCGCTCACCGAACACGGCGATCCCCAACACCACGCTGACCAGTGGCGTCAGGAAGTAGCCCAGGGCGGCGTCGACGACATTGCCGGAATTCACCGCGTAGATGTAGATCAGCCAGTTCGTCGAGATCAGCGCCGAGGCGAGGACGAGCAGCCGCCAGGTCCCGGCGGCGATATCCCGCAGGTCCGAGACCCGCCGGATCACCACCAGCACGACGGCCATCAGCGCGACCGTCCAGACAATCCGATGGGCCAGCACCTCCCCGGCACCGGCGGGCGTGAGCAGCGTGAAGAACGCCGGGAAGACCCCCCACAGTCCGTAGGCACCGAGTCCGAACAGCAGTCCGCCGGCGTCGGAGAGCGGACGGCCCCCGGGACGCGTTGGGGTATGTTCAGCCATGACGCTCCAAGGAAACGGGATCAGTGCCATGCCTCAGACCGAATCGGCGTATCTGGCAAAGCTGCGGAACTTCGAAGAACTCTTTGGTGAGCGGGCCGTGATCGCGGTCGACGTCCTGGGTCAGCATTCCCCGGCCGGTCGGGAGATCGCCCGGTATCAGAGAATATTCGCCGCAGCGGTGGCCGAACTCGGCGGCCTCTACGAGGCCGCCTACATCGACCAGACGCTGCCGCCCGACAAGGTCGCGACCCTGACGACGCTGGAAGCCGACATCGCCATGGCGACCCAGCAGAACCTCGAGATCATGCGCAGGTTGATACGTGCACAGACGCGTGGGGGGCCCGGGGCGTTGCGGCGCCGGCGACTGCGGCGGCTGACCGCGTGGATGAGGAGAACCAGCTCGGCCCTCGAGGCTCGCGGGGTCATCCCGCTGTCACCCCGGACCTCGGTGCCCCAACTGCTGCTGGCCGGCCGCAAGCCGGTGCGCACCGCGGGCTCGCTGGTCAGATCGACGCTGACGCGACGCTCACTGAGCGCCATGACCGACGCCCTCGATTCGTCGAACTTCCTGCGGACCGATGAAATCCGGTTCGAAGGGGTGGACGCGGCGCGGCGACAGATCGAGAGTCACCCCCGGCGAGTCCTGGTGATGATCGCCAACCACGATCTCGGGATCTACGACGGGACGATCGCCAGTCAGCTGGCGCTGGCACTCGGTAGCCAGCGTCACCTCCTGATGACCAGGAAGGGGGTGTATCCGATCCCCCCGCCGGAGAGCGCCGGGGATGTGATCTACGTCGACGAGGAAGACCCCAAGAACAAGCCGGTCGCGAACAGCGTCCGCAAGATCCGCGAAGCCCTGACCGGCAATGCCTGCGTCAGTGTGGCCATCTTCCCGGAGGGGATGATGCCGTTCACCGGGGCGCAGATGCCGATGATCACCAAAGAGGGCGCCCATATCATCGCGCGGAAACTGGCCGTGGAACTGCGGGACCTCGATGCCGCGGTGCTTCTCGTCGAGTCGAATCTGAACGTCCTGCGACACCTGACCGTGCGGGAACTCATCGAACCCCGGGTGTCGGTCGAGGGGGTCGACGTCGTCCCGACCACCCCGATGACCAAGACCGGGCGCGATGAGTGGATCACCCGCGCCCGCCTGGCCAGCGAAACACGGTTCAACGCCGACCGGGGGGAACGGATGATCGACATCCTCAGCCCCGGCCGGCTGCCCGGAGCGATGACCTTTCCGGCCGAGACGCTGGGGACGATGTCCGCCCGCTCACCGGCCGGCGCCGCGACACGGGTGTCATGACTCGCCGCGCAGCACGTCCAGCGCGTGTTGCAGATCAGCCGGGTAGGGGCTGGTGATCTCGATCCGGCGGCCGTCGGCGGGATGGGCGAAGGCCAGCGATCGGGCGTGCAGCCACTGCCGCTCCAGGCCCAGCCGGCGTGCCAGTAACGGATCGGCGCCGTAGGTCAGGTCCCCCGCGCACGGATGACGCAACGCCGCGAAGTGGACCCGGATCTGATGGGTGCGGCCCGTTTCCAGGTGGATGTCGAGCAGGCTGGCGGCCCGGAACATCTCCAGCGTGTCGTAGTGGGTGATGCTGTGCCGACCGTTCTCGGTGACCGCGAACTTCCAGTCATGGCCGCGGTGGCGGCCGATCGGGGCGTCGATGGTCCCACTCGAGGGATCCGGGTGCCCCTGCACCACGGCGTGGTAGCGCTTGTCGACGGTGCGCTGTTTGAACGCGCGCTTGAGCACGGTGTAGGCGCGTTCGGACCGGGCCACCACCATGACGCCCGAGGTGCCCACGTCCAGGCGCTGGACGATGCCCTGCCGCTCGTGGATCCCGGACGTGCTGATCCGGAAGCCCGCCGCCGCCAGTCCGCCCAACACGGTCGGACCGTGCCAGCCGACCGTGGCGTGTGCGGCCACACCGGGGGGCTTGTCGACAGCGACGATGTCGTCGTCGGAGTAGAGGATCGTCATACCCTCCACCTCCGCCGGGGTGTTCTCCACCGGGGCGGGGGCCTCGGGCAGCGTGACGGTCAGCCACGCACCCGCCTCGAGCCGGTCGGACTTGCCGACCGGGACCCCGTCCACGCACACCCCGCCGCTCTCGGCGACGCCCGCCACCGCGGTCCTCGACAGGCCCAGCAGCCGCGCCAGCCCGGCATCGACCCGCATTCCGGCCAGCCCGTCGGGAACGGGCATCGAGCGTTCGGTCATCAGGCCGACTCCGGTGGCGTCGGAGCGCCGCGCTTGCCGGGGCTGTCGAAGTCGTAGCCGAAGGCCGACAACGCCACCAGCAGGATCGCCCCTCCGACCACGGCGGGATCGGCGACGTTGAACACCGGCCACCACCCGATGGACAGGAAGTCGACCACGTGCCCGCGCAGCGGCCCGGGCGACCGGAAGAAGCGGTCCACCAGGTTGCCCAGCGCGCCGCCCAGAATCATGCCCAACCCCACCGCCCACCACGGCGAGACCAGTCGGCGTCCCATCCAGATGATGCCCGCGACCACCCCGATGGCGACCAGCGTGAGCACCCAGGTGTAGCCGGTTGCCATGGAGAACGCGGCACCGGAGTTGCGCACCAGGGTCCAGGTGACGGTGTCGCCGATGATCGACACCGGTTGCCCCGGGGTCAGTAGTCGGACGGCCAGCACCTTGGTGACGACGTCGAGGACGAGCACCGCGGCCGCCACCGACAGCAGCAACGGCAACCGGCGGCGCGGGGGCGGGGGCTGCTGGGTCACGCCACCATCATGCCGCGCGGCTGCCATGATGACCGGCATGCCCCGCCTGGTCGTGATCACCACCGGTGGCACCATCGCGGCCGGAGCCGGGGCCGACGGCGTGCTGCGGCCGGTCCGAGGCGGCGACGAGTTGGCCCGTGGGCTCGGCGCCGACGTCGTCGATCTGATGAGTGTGGACAGCTCACAACTCACCCCCGCCGACTGGCTCCGGATCGGCGAGGCCGTCGATGCCGCCGCCCGCGCGGGTGCCGAGGGCATCGTCGTCACCCACGGGACCGACACGCTCGAGGCGACCGCCCTGTGGCTGGATCTGACTTACGGCGGCGATCCGCCGGTGGTCCTGACCGGTGCGGCGCGGCCGGCCGACGCCCCGGATGCCGACGGACCGGCCCACCTGCGCGAGGCGCTCGCGGTGGCGGCCAGCCCCGCGGCCCGGGGCGCCGGGGCGTTGGTGAGCTTCGCCGGGCAGGTGTACGCACCCTTGGGCGCCACCAAGACGGGCGGGCCGGGCGTCTTCGGCGGGACGCGGCCGCTGGGCTCGGTGGCGGGCGGGCGGTTCACCATGACTGCCGCGAAGGATCGCGCCCATCTCGGCGCCGTGGAGGCACCGCCGCGAGTCGATATCGTCTCGGCCTATCCGGGGGCCGACGGCGCCGCCGTCGAAGCGTTCGCCGCGGCGGGGGCCCGCGGGCTCGTCGTGGAGGCGATGGGCGCGGGTAACGCCGGGCCGGCCGTGGTCGAAGCGGTCGCCGCTGCCTGTCGGCACGGGATCCGGGTGGTCGTGACCACCAGGGTTCCCGACGGCCGCGCACACGCCGACTACGGCCCCGGGCACGACCTGGTGGCGGCGGGGGCGGTGATGGCGTCCCGGTTGCGGGCCTCCCAGGCCCGGGTGCTGCTGATGGCGGCGCTGGGCACCGGCGCCCCCGCCGCCGAGGTCTTCACTCGCTGGGGCTGAGCCGGTCGGCGTCGACGATATCCGGCCAGCCGAGGCTGGACACCGGATCCGCACCGGTCAACTCGGGGGTGTCGATGGCGAAGGTGCGCATCAATCCGGGACCGGTGGCCCGGGTCTCGAAGCGCACGCTGACGACACCATGGCCGGCGCCCTGCACCCAGCCGTGGCCGTAGCCGGGGTGGCTGACGTCGTCACCGAGCCGCCAGACGCCGGCGTCGGCGGCGGGTTCCGATCCGGCGATATCGGTGCCGACCTCGAGCTCGTGCTGGTCGAGTTCCGGGAACAACGACTCCTGGCGGACATCGCTCAGACCCGAGAACCCCACCCCGACCAGCCGGATAGGCCCGATATCGCGGGGATCGAGTAACAGGCGCCGGGCGGTGGCGGCCAGTGTGCCCGGATCGCCGGTGGCATAGGGCAGCGTCGCCGACCGGGTCAACGTCGACATGTCCGACTTCCTCAGTTTGACCGTCACGGTGCGCGCACCGCGCCCGTCGCGACTCAACCGGCGGTGGGCGTGTTCGACGATCGGCCCGACCGCCTCGCGAAGCCGCTCCACGGTGGTCAGGTCGGTCTCGAAAGTGGACTCGGCGCTGATCTGCTTGGCTTCGGCACGCTCACTGACGGGCCGATCGTCGATCCCGCGGGCGAGCCGGTGCAGCGCCGGGCCCAGTGCGGCGCCGAGGATGTCGGCGGCCTCGACGTCGGTGAGGGCGGCGAACTGGCCCACCGTCTCGATCCCGAGTCGGTGCAGCTTCTCCTCGGCTACCGGACCGATTCCCCACAGGGCGCGGACCGCCAGACCCGACAGCAGGGCCTGCTCGGCGTCGCGGGCGACGACCCGCACCCCGTCGGGCTTGGCCAGTCCGGAGGCGATCTTGGCGATCTGTTTGCCCGATCCGGCCCCGACCGAGGCGACCAGTCCGGTCCGCTCCCTGACCAGAACGCGCAGCCTCGCGCAGAAGTGTTCCACCTCGACCGCCGGGGCACCGGCAAGTTCTGCGGGCTCTCCGAACGCCTCGTCGAAGGACAGTTGCTCGAGCACCGGAACCATCACGCGGACGGTGTCGATCACCCGGCGGCTGGCCACCGCGTAGACACCGCCGCGCGGCGGGAGCACCACCGCCGCCGGTCCGATGAGCCGACGGGCCTGGTGGACGGGCATTGCCGAGCGGGCGCCGAAGGCACGGGCCTCGTAGCTGGCCCCGGCAACCACGCCCCGGCCGCCGCGGCCGCCGACCAACACCGGCCGGCCGCGAAGGGTGGGTCGGGTCAGCTGCTCGACGGAGGCGAAGAACGCGTCCATGTCGAAATGCAGCACCCAGCGATCGGCCACGGTGGAAGGCTATCCAGACATCCGGGCTTCACCGGTGTGCGGCCGCGGCCCGGTTACAGTTACCGCCATGCTGACGACCGCGTTGCTGCTGGCCGTCGCGCTCAACCTGGAACCGACCAGGGCCGGGGTCAGCGCTCTGATCCTCGCTGGTCCGAACCCGATTCGCCGCCTGTGGGCCTTCCTGTGCGGCATCGTCATGATGGGTCTGCTGGTCGGACTGCTGGTGCTGTTCGTCTTCCACCGGGCTTTGGTGGGCCACAGCGAATTCGATGCCGCGAAGGTCCAGATCGGCATCGGCGTGGCCGCGCTGGTGATCGCGGCCATCATCGGCGCCACCCCGAGACGCTCCTCCGCCACCCTGCGGCGACCGGAGGACGGCGATGCCGGCGGGCAGGACCGCGACGATCTGCCCGAGGTCGGGTTTCTCACCAAACTCGCCACCCACTCGGCGAGAATCACCAGCAGCAGTCCGCCATGGGTGCTGTTCACCATGGGTCTGGCCTGTTCCCTCCCGTCGATCGACTTCATGGCGATGCTGCTGCTCATCGCCGCCTCCGAGGCTCCGGCGGTCGCCCAGATCGCCGTCCTGCTGATGTTTCTCATCATCGGGAACTCGGCCACGGTGATCCCGCTGCTGAGCTACCGCATCGCTCCGGCGGCCACCCTGCGCCGGGTGGAGGCCTTCCAGTCCTGGATCCGTTCCCGGACCCGCCGCGACGTCGCACTCATTGTCGCCGCGCTGGGTTTGCTGATCATCGCCGCCGGTGTGGTCAACCTGTGACGGCGCCAGCCGACACCACCCCGGGCCGTCGGCCCCCTAGGATGCCGATATGAAGATCCTCCAGCGCATCGGGTACCACCCGACCTTCGAACGGCTCTACGCGAAGTACGGCTATCCGATGATGACCCGCGTGATGCGCGGCGGAAAGCGCGGCGAGGTCGAGTTCCTGTTCCTGGGACCCGGCTATGAGGAAGACCCGCCGATGGCCATCCCGCTCGAGGAGGCGGACGAGCCGAACCGCTATCCCATCCAGTTCTACGACAGCCTCGCCGCGGAGGCGGAAATCACCGGTAAGAAGGTGCTGGAGGTCAGCTGTGGTCACGGCGGCGGTGCGTCGTACCTGATGCGGACCTACCGGCCCGCCTCCTACACCGGCTTGGATTTGAATCCCGTCGGCATTTCCTTCTGCCGGGAGCGGTTCGCCATGCCCGGTCTGCACTTCGTCCAGGGCGACGCGCAGGACCTGCCTTTCCCCGACGAGTCCTTCGACGTCGTCATCAACCTCGAGGCCTCGCACTCCTACCCCGATTTTCCCCGGTTCCTCGCCGAGGTCGCCCGCGTCCTGAAGCCGGGCGGAACCTTCGCCTACGCCGATCTGCGACTCGACCACGAGGTGGCCGAATGGACCGCCGATCTGCAGAACAGCCCCCTGCAGACGGTGTCGCACCGGGTCGTCAATCCCGAGATCGTCCTGGGCTATGAGAAGAACTCCAAGCAGCGCAAAGAGCAGATCGACCACTACATGCGGTTCATCCCGCGCCGGCTGCGCACGTCGGCCGGCGACTTCTCCGGGGTGGAGGGCGGCGGCAACTACCGCGCCCTGCAGAACGGCGAATTGTCCTACCAGCGCTATCTGATGACGAAAGCGTAAGCCGGCTCAAACCGGCGCCACGGCGACCCGTACGCCATCGCCGATCTCGGCACCGTCCTCGGGGTCGCCGAACTCGAAGCTGGTCGCCAGGACCTCCCCCGCGATGAGGTCGCGGTGATCGGCCGCCCACCCGGCCCGTTCGGGCGGCACCGACATCACCACCCGGATTCGGTCACTGACGTTGAGCCCCTTCGCCTTGCGGAGTTCCTGAAGCTCCCGAATGCGATCCTTCGCCCAACCTTCCGCCTCGAGTTCGGCGGTGACGGTGTCGTCGAGGACGACCAGACCGGCTCCGTCCGGCAGCGCGGCGGTACAGCCCGGATCGGCGGCCACCAGGGTGGAATCGTATTCATCGGCGTTGAGCACGACGTCTCCGGCGACGAGGGTGCCGTCGGCATTGAGCACGCCCGCGCCGGCCTTCACCGTCTTGATGGCGCCCTGGACGGCCTTGCCCAGGCGCGGTCCCGCGGCCCGCGCGTTGACGGTCAACTCGAACCGGCCATGCGCGGCGATATCGTCGGTCAGCTCCACCGACTTGACGTTGAGTTCGTCGGCGATCAGGTCGCAGAAGGGCCGCAACCGTTCCGGATCCTCCACCGCCACCGTGAGTTTGGGCAGCGGCAGGCGCACCCGCAGCTTTTTGGCCTTGCGCAGCGAGGATGCCGCCGAACACACTTCCCGCACCTGGTCCATCGCGGCGACCAGGCCGGGATCGGACGGCAGAGCCCCGGACTCCGACTCGCCGGTCGCTCCGCTCGCCCCGATCGGCCAATCGGTCAGGTGCACCGACCGCCCGCCGGTGAGTCCGCGCCAGATCATCTCGGTGGCCAGCGGCAGCAACGGGGCCGCGAGCCGGGTGGTCACCTCCAGGACCGTGTGCAGCGTGTCGACGGCATCGGGTTCCTCCGCCCAGAACCGCGAACGGGACCGTCGCACATACCAATTCGTCAGCGCCTCGGTGAACTGGCGCAGCTGTTCGCAGGCACCGGAGATATCGCAGACGTCCATCGCGGCAGTCAGGTCGTCGGCGAGAACCGCCAACTTGGCCAGGATGTAGCGGTCGAGCACATGATCCGAGTCGGTGCGCCAGACGCCCTTGGCAGGGGCGTAGAGGGCCAGGAAGCTGTAGGCGTTCCACAGCGGCAGCAGTACCTGACGAACGCCTTCGCGGATCCCCTGCTCGGTGACGATCAGGTTGCCGCCCCGCAGGATCGGCGAGGCCATCAGGAACCAGCGCATGGCATCGGAGCCGTCGCGGTCGAACACCTCGTTGACGTCGGGGTAGTTGCGCAGCGACTTGCTCATCTTCTGACCGTCGTTGCCCAGCACGATGCCGTGCGCGACGCAGGTGTCGAACGCCGGCCGGTCGAACAGGGCGGTCGCCAGCACGTGCAGCGTGTAGAACCAGCCACGGGTCTGGCCGATGTACTCGACGATGAAGTCGCCGGGGAAATGGGTCTGGAACCAGTCCTGATTCTCGAACGGGTAATGCACCTGGCCGAACGGCATCGACCCCGAGTCGAACCAGACGTCGAAGACGTCCTCGATGCGCCGCATGGTGGACTTGCCGGTGGGGTCGTCAGGATTGGGCCGGGTCAACGCGTCGATATAGGGGCGGTGCAGGTTGTCCGGGCGGACGCCGAAATCGCGCATCAGTTCATCGAGGCTGCCGTAGACGTCCATGCGGGGGTAGTCCGGATCGTCAGATACCCACACCGGAATCGGCGTGCCCCAGTAGCGGTTTCGAGAGATCGACCAGTCGCGGGCATTCGACAGCCACTTGCCGAACTGGCCGTCCTTGACATGCTCCGGGTACCAGGTGATCTGCTGGTTGAGTTCCACCATGCGGTCGCGGAATTGCGTGACCTTGACGAACCATGAGGACACCGCGCGGTAGATCAGCGGGTTGCGGCACCGCCAGCAGTGCGGGTAGGGGTGGTCGTAGGTCTCGTGGCGGAGAAGTACCGGCGTGTTGACCGCGGCCGGGCCCGTCTGATTCTTGAGGTCGCGGATGATCTGGGCGTTGGCCTCGAAGACCTGCTGGCCCTGGTAATCGGGCACGGTCGCGTCGAATCGGCCCCTGGCATCGACCGGGGTGACCGGGACGATGCCGACGGTGTCGGTCGTGGCCTTGTCGTCCTCGCCGTAGGCCGGGGCCATGTGCACCACGCCGGTGCCGTCCTCGGTGGTGACGAAGTCACCCCGCAGCACCTGGAACGCTGGGGACACGTCGGGGCCGGAGTCTGTGAAGTACGGGAACGGGGGCAGGTAACGCAGGCCGAGCAACTGCTCGCCGGTGTAGCTGCCCAGGATCTGCGGGTCCTCCCCCAGCTCACGGGCGTAGGCGGCCAGTCGGGCGCGGGCCATCACGAATCGGCGGTCCTCGTGGCCGATCACGACGTACTCCACCGCGGGATTGACCGCCACCGCCTGGTTGGACGGCAGGGTCCACGGCGTGGTCGTCCAGATCAGTAGGTAGGCGCCGTCAAGCTCGGACTCCGGAGCGTCCAGGCGGAAGCCGACCGTGATGGCGGGATCCTGGCGTTGTTGGTAGACGTCGTCGTCCATCCGCAACTCGTGGGCCGAGAGGGGGGTCTCGTCGTTCCAGCAGTACGGCAGCACCCGCACGCCCTGGTACGCCAGGCCGGCGTCCCACAGCTGTTTGAACGCCCAGATCACCGACTCCATGAACGAGGGGTCCAGCGTCTTGTAGTCGTTGTCGAAATCGACCCAGCGGGCCTGCCGGGTGACATAGGCCCGCCACTCGTTGGTGTAGCGCAGCACCGAGTCCCTGCACGCGTCGTTGAACGCCTCGATGCCCATCTGTTCGATCTGGGCCTTGTCGGTGATCCCGAGTTGGCGCTGGACCTCCAGTTCGGCGGGCAGACCGTGGGTGTCCCACCCGAACCGGCGTTCCACCCGGTAGCCGCGCATGGTGCGGTAACGCGGGACGATGTCCTTGACGTACCCGGTCAGCAGGTGGCCGTAATGCGGCAGGCCGTTGGCGAACGGCGGACCGTCGTAGAAGACGTACTCCGGTGCATCCGCGCGACGTTCGATACTGGCGCGGAAGGTGTCGTCGGCCGCCCAGTACTCCAGCACGTCACATTCGAGGGCGGGAAAGTCCGGCGATCCGCCGGACGGCTTGGGGTAACTCTGTGCCACGCTGACCACGGTCTCCTGTGCCGTCGGGCACGGGGACGGCGTCGCGCGGTGCGCGAGCGCCGCGGTACCACCCCGCTTACGCACCCAGCGGGTGCGTCGCTCGTTGCTGGCTGTGACGGGCCAACCCGTCCGGTTCTACTGGGTTCGCGCCCGCTGCGACGAGAACCGTTCTTCCGGAGGCTCCCCGGTGATCGCCGGATCCATGCCCTTGGCGAAATTCTATCGCGGCTTCCGGGGACCCTCGTCGCAGGTCAGTACCATGGATAAGTGGCTCAACACCGCCTTCCGGCCGAGACTGACTCAGCCGCCGAGGGCACCGGAGTCTTCGGCTGGGTCGGCAATGTCGTGGTCCGGCTGCCCTGGCTGGTCATCGTCCTGTGGATCGCTCTGGCGGCGGGCCTGACCCAGGCGTTCCCGCCGCTGTCCGAGCTGGCCCAGAAGGCACCCGCCGCCGTATTGCCGGTCGACGCCCCGTCCATGGTCAGCGCGCGGCAGATGACCGATGCGTTCAAGGAGGCCAGTTCCGACAACATCCTGCTGGTCGTCCTCACCAACGAGAAGGGCCTCAACGCGGCCGACGAGCAGGTGTACCGCACTCTGGTGGACAGGTTGCGGGCCGATCCCGACAACGTCGCGGCGTTCCAGGACTTCCTCACCACCCCACCGTTGCGGGAGGTGCTGGCGAGCAAGGACGGCAAAGCCTGGCTGGTTCCGGTCAACATTTCCGGCGAGCTGGGCACACCGACCTCGGTGGCCGCGACCCGACAGGTGATGCAGACGGTGCAGGAGACCGTCGCGGGAACGACGGTCACAGCCGATATCACCGGGCCCGCCGGCACCGTCTACGACCTCACCGCGATCGGCGAGCGCGACCGGATACGCATCGAACTCGCCACCGCGGTGGGCCTGCTGGCGATCCTGCTGATGATTTACCGCAACCCGCTCACCATGATGCTGCCCCTCGTGATGATCGGGGTGTCGCTGTTCGTCGCGCAGGGCGTGGTGGCGGGCCTCGGCACGGCCGGCCTGGCCGTCTCCAACCAGACGATCGTTTTGCTGACCGCGATGATGGCGGGTGCCGGCACCGACTATGCGGTGTTCCTGATCAGCCGCTACCACGACTATCTGCGGGCCGGCGCACACTCCGATACGGCGGTCCGCAACGCGCTGAACTCGGTGGGCAAGGTGATCGCCGCATCGGCGGCCACGGTCGCAGTGACCTTCCTCGGCATGATCTTCACCCAACTCACGGTCTTCTCCACCATCGGCGTGGCACTGGCCACCGCCATCTGCGTCGGATGCGCGGGCGCGCTGACGTTCCTGCCCGCCCTGCTCGTGCTGGTCGGCCGGCGCGGATGGGCACGGCCCCGGCGCGACCTGACCACCACGTTCTGGCGGCGGTCGGGCATCCGCATCGTGCGGCGTCCGGCCGCCTACCTGGTCGCCAGCCTGCTCATCCTGGTCGCGCTGGCCGCGTCGTCGACCCTGGCGCGGTACAACTACGACGACCGCAAGGCCCTGCCCATCGACACCGCGAGCATCCAGGGCTACGACGCGATCGGCCGGCACTTCCCGGTCAACGCGAGCCTTCCGCAATACGTGCTGATCCGGTCACCGCATGATCTGCGCACCCCGGAAGCCCTCGCGGACATGGAACAGATGGCGTACCGGATCAGCCAGATTCCCGATATCGAGCTGGTTCGCGGGATCACCAGGCCCACCGGGGAGTCCTTCGAGAAGGCCCGGCTGTCCTTCCAGGCCGGTGAGGTGGGCAGCCGGCTGGGCGAGGCCTCCGGCCAGATTTCGGGCAACGACGCCCAGTTGAACCTGCTCGCCAGCGGTGCGGATCAGATCGCCGACACCCTGGGGGTGATCCGCGGCCAGCTCGGCCAGACCATCGCCACCGTCAGCGGGCTGGTCCAGGCGCTCTCGTACATGCAGGGCCAGGTCGGTGGCGACAAGCCGCTGCAGGATTTCGACGCCTCCAACAAGCTGCTGGATGCCATCCACTCCCTCGGTGAGAGCATCGGGGCGAATGTCGGTGACGCCTCCGACACCTTCGACCGGCAGGTGGACCCGATTCTCAACGCCCTGCACGCGAGCCCGGTCTGCGACGCCGACCCGGCCTGCAGTGCCAGCCGCGCCCAGCTCGACCAGATCGCGGCGGAGGGTGGCAACGGCCTTCTCGAGCAACTCGACGAGCTCGGCCGCCAGCTGCAGGCGGTCCAGGGCAACCAGTCGCTGGGCGCCACGTCGGACAGTCTCCGGTCGGCGCTCGACTCCGTCACCCAGGCACTGCGCGCGGCGGGTATCGACAGCCCGGCAAGCGCGCAGAACCAGCTGGCCCAACTCGAACAGAACGCCAACACCCTGGCCGACGCCAGTCGCAAGGTCGCCGACGGGGTCCAGCTCCTCGTCGACCAGACCAAGCGGCTCGGGGCCGGCCTCGACGAGGCCTCGGCATTCCTGCTGGGGATGAAGCAGGGGGCCACCACCCAGTCGATGGCCGGTTTCTACATCCCCGCCCAGATCCTGACCAGCGAGGAATTCAAGAAGGCAGCCGCCATCTTCATCTCCCCGGACGGCCGGACCGTCCGGTACATGGTCCAGACCAAACTGAATCCCTTCAGCGCCGAGGCGATGGATCAGGTGAACGCGGTGACCGCCGCCGCGCGCAGCGCGCAGCCGAACACCACGCTGGCCGACGCCGACATCTCGATGACCGGCTTCTCGGTGTCGTTGCGCGATACCCGCGACTATTACTACCGCGACCTGAGGCTGATCGTCGCCACCACGATCCTGGTGGTCCTGAGCATCCTGATCCTGCTGTTGCGGGCGCTTGTGGCCCCGCTGTATCTGATCGCCTCCGTGGTGATCTCCTACCTGTCGGCACTCGGGCTGGGCGTGTTGTTCTTCCGCTATGGCATGGGCCAGGACCTGCATTGGAGCGTGCCGGGGATGGCGTTCATCATCCTCGTCGCCGTGGGAGCGGACTATAACCTGCTGCTGATCTCCCGAATCCGCGACGAATCACCGCACGGCATCAAATCGGGTGTGATCCGCACCGTGCAGCAGACCGGCGGCGTGATCACCGCGGCCGGTCTGATCTTCGCCGCCTCGATGCTGGGTCTGCAGTTCTCCGGGATCTCAACCCTGGTTCAGATCGGCTTCGTGATCGGGGTGGGAATCCTGCTGGACACTTTCCTGGTCCGCACCATCACGGTGCCCGCCACCGCCGTACTGGTCGGTAAGGCGAATTGGTGGCCCTCGAAGTGGCAGCCGCCCAAACCGGTCAAACCGGCGAAGACCGGTGAGGTCGTCGGATCCCACTGAGCCGGCCGAGGCCGGCGGACGCTCAGCCCAACCGGGCGAACTCGTCCTTCTGGTACTTCTCGACGCATCCGGATCGTCGGATCTTGCCGCTGGTCGTGATCGGGATGGAACCGGGCGCGACGATGACGATATCGCCGACCGCCAACTCGTGGAACTGCGAGATCGCCGCGGTGATCTCGGCGTTGAGAATGCGCAGCCGCTCGCGGAACTCTTCCTCGGCGGCATCGCCACGCTTGAACTCGACGACCACGACCAGCTTCTCGGTCTCGGCGTCCGGAATGGAGATCGCGGCGACCCGGCCACCGGAGCGCGCCTGCACCGTCGCCTCGATGTCGTCGGGATAGTGATTACGCCCGCGCACGATGAGCAGGTCCTTCATCCGGCCGATGATGAAGAGTTCGCCCTCGGAGATGAAGCCGAGATCGCCCGTCCGCAGCCAGGTGCCCGGGGGTGTTCCCTCGGCGGCGTCGGTGAGAGCGGCACCGAAGGTGTACGCGGTCTCCTCGGGTTTGCCCCAGTACCCGAGCGCGACGTTCTCCCCGTGCACCCAGATCTCGCCGATCTCCCCCGCCGGGTTCTCCTTGCCGGTCTCCGGGTCCACGATCCTGACGGATGGGGAGTCGGGCCGGCCATAGCTGATCAGCGCGGTCCCACTCTGGCACCGCTCGGCATGACCGTCGGACAGCTTGTCGGGCTCGAAGCTGACCACCTGGGCGCCGGCGGTGCGGTGGGTGGCGACGTACAGCGTCGCCTCCGCGAGACCGTACGACGGGCGGATGACGTTCTCCGGGAAGTTGAATTTGGCGAAGCGCTGCACGAACCTCTTGATGGTCGACACGTGGACGCGCTCGGCACCGCTGATCATCCTGCTCACGTCGCCGAGGTCGAGGCCCTCGAGATCCTCGTCCTTGGTCCGCGAGAGGGCGAGTTCATAGGCGAAGTTGGGGGCGGCCGTGACGGTGCGGGTGTAGCGGGCCAGGTTCTGCATCCAGCGGGCCGGCCGCTGCAGGAACGCGATCGGCGTCATGAACATGGTTTCCCAGCCGCCCAGGATCGGTGCTGCGACGCCGAGCATCAGCCCCATGTCGTGATAGAAGGGCAGCCAGGACACCGTCGTGGTCCCGGGCGGCACCATCCTGCCCTCGTCGGGAAACATCGCGCCGACCATCTGCTCGAAGTTCGCCGACAGGTTGCGGTTGGACACCATCACCCCGGCCGGGGTCCTGGTGGAACCCGAGGTGTACTGCAGATAGGCCGTTTCGGGCTTCTCCTCGCGCACCGGGGAGAACTTGCGGCGCGAGTCCAGATCCATCCGATCGACCTCGAGCACGGTCGGCACCGGGCCGTCCCCCTGGGCGACGGCGTAGCCGGCGACGTTGTCCACCACTCCGGACGTGGTGAAGATCACCGTCGGGGCGGCGTCCCGAAGGACCGCGGTCACCCGTTCGTCGTGGTGCCCCTCGGCCGGCGTCGACAGCGGCACCGCGATGATGCCGGTCTCCAGCGAGGCCAGGAAGGCGACGACGTAGTCCAGGTTCTGCGGCGCCAGGATGACCGCGCGGTCACCGACGCTCGCGCAGGATTTGAGCTCGGTGGCCAGGTTCCTGACCCGCTGATAGACCCCCGCCCAGGTCAGCGACTCCGGAACCCCTTCCCACTCCTTGTCGTAGTCGACGAAGGTGAAGGCGGTGTCATTGGGTTGCAGACTGGCGCGCTCTCGCAGGACAGCGGGAATCGAAGACCTCAACATCGGTGCTACACGTCCTCCTGATCACCAATCCCGGCCCGTGCTGTCACCGAGAACTTCCCGCTGTCCGGCCGTCGCGCCCTCTACTTCGCGCCGACCAGCGCGCCCTTGTCCTCAAGAGCCCGCTGGAACACGGACTTTACGACACCGATATAGGTTTCGATGGACTCCCGCGCCACCGGGTTACCCGGGTAGAGCACGGTCACCATCGTCCTGTCCTGGAGCCGAACCACCCAGAAACATAGCGGGTTGGACAACCGCCCGTCGAAGTAGAGACCAATGTTCGCTCCGCCACCCATCCCGGAGGTGAGGAAGGCCGACAGCGGCGGCAGGCCGACGTCGAAGTAGTTCACCTGGGGGAACCCTGCCTTGGGCCGGGTGACACCCACCGGTGCAGCCAACTCCACGACCCGGTCGAACGGAACGCGGGACACGTCACGGCCGGCGTCGAACGACTTCTGCGCAGCCCGGGCGACCTCGGCGAACGACGTGCCCGCGACCGGGACGGTCAACGGGATCAGACCGGTGAACCACCCCAGGGTCATCAACTCCGACGCGTTGCGGGTGTCGGTCGGGGTGAGGCCGTAGTAGGTGGGCGCCCCGCTCAACTCGTTCTCGGCGATCGCCAGGCAACCGAACACCCCGCCGACGAACCGCGCGCCGGCCCGTTCGCACACCACCTCGAACTCGGCGGTCTGCTCACCGTCCATCAGATCGAAGGTGACCAGTTCGCCCGGGCACGGCACGGTCGTATCACCGAGCGGCAGCGGGAACTCCGGGAAGCTGCCGTCGTTCTCGAGGGCGAACTCCGTCCAGGTGCGGATCTCCGGGGATTCCATCGTCAGCTTCGAGGTGTACTCCCGCTGCCGGACGCAGAATTCCTCGTGGGTCCCGGGGTCGGGCAGCTGCATCGGCGGGTTGCCGGCGACCAGGGACGCGTACATCAGGCAGAACTCCATCAGCGCGACACCGATGAACTGGGCATCCATGTGAACGTGGTCGATGCTCATGTAGAAGGTGAACTTCTCCGGACCCTGCACGATCCCGAAGCTGAAACAGTCCCACTCCAGCGGCGACGGCGTGGAGCGCAGCAGGTCGCAGAACTCCTCGTTGCTCATGTCGCCGTGCTTGGTCGCGACGAACTTGATGTCGGCGGCGTTCTCCATGGTGTGCCGCACCAGTGTGTCGCCCTGGTACTCGAACCAGTTGCGGTAGGTGTCATGCCGCCGCACGTGGGCGTTGATGACGTAGTTCATCGCGCGCAGATCGCACTGACCCGGCGCATCGTAGGACGCGATCATCAGCCGCGAGTAGTCCAAGCCCTTCTCCGCGTACTCCTTGTAGCCGCGGATGTGCTGGGCCTGCATGTAGCCCGGCTCCACCGGGTTCAGCGGGGCCTGGGCCGCCTTGTTGCGCGCCGCGGGCGTGGGGTGCCACGAGACCACCGAACCGGGGCCTGGCTTCCATTGGTCGATTGTCCCGATGGACACGGGGCCGATGAGCATTTCGTTCTCCTCAAAGTTGTCTTCTGATCAGTGGGACGACGGTCGCGGGGGTGAGTGGTCTATGACGCCACCGCCCCTGCTTCCTGCGCCGCGAGCTTTTCGGAGAGATGCGCGGCCAGTGATCGCACGGTGCTGATGTCCGCTGGGCTAATCCGGACGCCTGTTTCGGTTTCAATGCGGGTACGGACCTCAAGATTGCCCAGTGAGTCCAATCCGTACTCCGCCAGCGGCCGGTCCGGGTCAACGGACCGGCGCAGAATCAAGCCCACCTGTTCGGACACCAGGTGGCGCAACTTGCCCGCCCACTCCTCTTGGGGCAGACCTTTGAGTTCAACAAGGAACTTGTTGGTGTCATTCCCCTTCTGTCCGAGGGACCGGAACGCCTCCGCGAACCGGCTGCGTTGGGCGAAGGCCATCAACCACGGCGACCCGAGCACCGGCGCGTAGCCGGTATAGGTGCGGTCGTAGCGCAGGAGGGTCTCGAAGGCGTAGGCGCCGTCGTCGGGCTCGATGGCGCCGTCGGCCTGTTCGGCCATCGCCTGACCGGCACCGATCGCGTTCCAGGCTCCCCAGGCGACCGCCGTCGCCGGCAGACCCTGCGCGCGGCGCCAGCGGGTGAACCCGTCCAGCCAGCTGTTGGCGGCCGCGTAGGCACCCTGGCCGGGCGACCCGACCAATGCCGCCGCCGACGAGAAGGAGCAGAACCAGTCCAACTCCGCGGCCGCCGTGGCGACGTGCAGGTTCCACGCTCCCGCGGCCTTCGGCGCCCAGTCACGGTCGATCAACTCGTCGGTGATGTTGGTCAGCGTGGCGTCCTCGACCAGCGCCGCGCCGTGCAGGACGCCGCGCAACGGGAGACCGGTGGCCGTCGCCGCCTCCACCAGTCGCTGCGCCGTCGCCGCGTCGGCGATGTCGCCCCGCTCGACCTGGACGTCCGCGCCGGCCCGCCGGAGCCGTTCGATCACCGCGAGCGCTTCGGGCTTCGGCTCGGAGCGGCCGTTCAGGATGATCCGGCCACAGCCGGCCGCCGCCATCTTCTCGGCGAGGAACAAGCCCAGACCACCCATGCCGCCGGTGATGATGTAGGAGCCGTCCGCGCGGAACGGCGTCGCGCTCTCCGGCGCCACCACCGCGGGCACCCGGCCCTCGTGCGGGATGCGCAGGACCAGCTTGCCGGTATGACGGGCGCCACTCATCTCCCGCAGCGGAACGGCAGCCGCGTCGAACGGGTGCACGGTGCTCTCCGGGACGGGTAGCTCGCCCTGAGCGATCAGTGCGTACACGGTGCTCAACAACTCGCCGACCACCTCGGGCCGGTTCACCGCCAGCAGGGCCAGGTCGACGGCGTACAGCGCGAGGTTCCGACGGAAGGGGTAGAGCCCGATCCGGCTGTCCGCGTAGATGTCGCGCTTGCCGATCTCGATGAACCGCCCACCGACGGCGAGCAACTCCAGGCCCGCGCGCTGCGCCGCCCCGGTCGCCGAATTCAGCACGATATCCACGCCGTAACCGTCGGTGTCGCGGCGGATCTCGTCGCCGAACGCCGTGGTGCGCGAGTCGTAGACGTGCTGGACGCCCATGTCGCGCAACAGTTGCCGGCGCTCATCACTGCCGGCCGTCGCGAAGATCTCCGCTCCGGCGGCCTTGGCGATCGCCATCGCGGCCTGTCCCACTCCGCCGGTCGCCGAATGGATCAGCACCCGGTCACCCTTGGTGACGCGGGCCAGGTGATGCAGTCCGTAGTACGCGGTGGCGTACGCCGTGGTGACCGCGGCCGCCTGCTCATCGCTGATCCCGGCAGGCAGCGCGACCGCCGCGGCGGCATCGACGGTGAGGAAGGTGCTCCAGCAGCCGCCCGCCGACAGTCCGCCGACGCGATCGCCCACCCGGTGAGCGGTGACATCGGGACCCACGGCGGTCACCACACCGGCGAAGTCGGTGCCCAACCCGGGCTGCTGATCCTCGACACCGGGGTAACGACCGAACGCCAGCAGAACATCGGCGAAGTTGACACTCGAGGCGTTGACGGCGACCTCGATCGCACCGGGCCCCGGGGGGGTCCGGTCGAACGCAGCGAGCTCCAGGGTCTCCAGATCCCCGGGGATGCGAACCTGCACCCGCACCCCGTCCTTCGCGAGATCGGCCTGGGCGGTGCGCCGGTCGGCCGCCTCAAGCGGGGCGGGAACCATCCGCGCGACGTACCACCGGCCGTCACGCCACGCCGTCTCGTCCTCGGCCGAGTCGCAGAGCAGCTGACGGGCGACGAGTCCCGCGTCGGTGCTGTCATCGACGTCGATCTGGGAGGCGGACTGGTGCGGCAACTCGGTGCCGAGCACCCGCACGAGGCCGCGCAGTCCGGCCTGCTCAAGATTCACCTGGTCATCGGCCAGCACCGCCTGAGCGGTACGGGTCAGGACGTACAGCCGCGCAGTCAGCCCCTCGATCTGCGGAAGGCTGGCGGCGATATGCACGAGGTGGCGCACCTGCCCGGCCCCGCGGCCGACGGCGTCGCCGGGCGCGTCCGCCGCACCGGTCAGGATGACGATCGATCCGCAGCCGGTCTCCTCGACCCGGGTCCGGAGCAGCTCACTACACGTCGCCTGATCCGCCGAGGCGGGAAAGTCCATCGTGACCACGTCGGCGTCGAGCGCGGCCAGCGCCGCGGCGATCTCATCCGCGCGGGCATCGACCCCGTCGAACGCCCTGACCACCAGCACCGTGCGGGCACCGGGCTGTTCGGCCTCGGGAGCCTCCTGAGGCAGCCACTCGATGCCGAGCAAACGGTCGTTGAGGATGCGCTCCTGGCGCACCTCGGCACTCGCGGTACGGAAGACGGCACCTGTCAGCGCGACGAGGACGTTACCGTGCTGATCGAGCAGCTCGATATCCGCTTCGACCCGGCCTTCGGCGATCTCGGCGATCCGCGCGTAGCAGTAGTGCGCGTTGCGGGTCGAGGCGAAGGCGCGCAGTTCCCGCACGCCGGCGGGTGCCGGCAGGAAACCGTCATTGACCGCCTGGACCTCGGGATGCGCGTCAACCGCCTGGAAACAGGCGTCCAGCAGCGCGGGATGGATCACGTAGGCGCTCTGCTGCGAGCGGATCGCACTGGGCAGCGCGACCGCAGCGAACACCGACCGCTGCGGGCCCTCGCAGTAGTTCAGCGCACTCAGACCGGTGAAGGCGGGACCGTACTGGACCCCGCGCGCGGCGAAGGATGCCTGAACGTCAGCGGCGCCGATCTCCTGCGGGTGCAACTCGACCAGATCGGAGATGTCATGCGCCGCGGGTGCGTCGCGGTCCTCACCGGCACACAGCAGGGCGACGCAGTGCTGCTCCTCAGCGCCGTCCTCGCGGGTCTGAACGGCGAATTCGTAGCAATCGGGAGCGGCGAGGACAGCCGTCGCGGAGATCGAGGTCTCGTCGCCGAGAGCCAACGGCTGCCCGAAGCAGACGTCACGGACCTCGGATCGTTCACCGAACAGCGAACGGCCGGCGGCCAGTGCCATCTCGCAGTAGGAGGCTGCCGGCATCACCGGGACCTCGTCGGCCCGGTGGTCCTCGAGCCACGGCTGCGCGACGGTACCGACCTCGGCCTGCCAGACATGCCGTTCGGGATCCTCGGGCAGCCGCACGTGGGCGCCGAGCAGCGGATGCACGGCCAGCAGCTGCCCGCCGTGCGCGTGCTGGTCATGCGGGTCGCGGGTGAGGATCAGCGGAACGTTCGTCCACGCCGGCAGGGGTGCGTCGACGAGACGACCCGCCGGGACGACGTCGGCGGAGTCCACCGCTGCGCCGACACTGTAGAGATCGGCCAGGAAATCCCGCAGCCCGTGCGGCAACTCCTGCTCGCGCCGCAGCGGAGCGAGGGCCGCGAGCGGAACGTCGAGGGCCCGGGCCGTCTGGTCCACGGCATGGGTCAACAGCGGGTGGGGCGACAGCTCGCCGAAGATGCGGTAGCCGTCCTCGAGTGCGGCCTGCACCGCAGCAGCGAAACGGACGGTATGGCGAAGGTTCTCAACCCAGTAGTCGGCGTCGAAATACGGCTCGTCGCGCGGGTCGTACAGGGTCGCCGAGTAGTACGGGACGGTCGGCTCCAGCGGCTCGATGCCCTCGAGCGAATCGGTGAGCTCGTCGAGGATCGGATCGACCTCGGGCGAGTGCGATGCGACGTCCACGGCCACCTCGCGGGCCATCACCCCGCCCTGTTCCCAGGAGGCCACCAGTTGCCGGATCGAGTCCTTGGCACCGCCGACGACCGTGGAGGTCGGTGAGGCGACCACCGAGAGCACGACGTCATTGACGCCGCGGGCCGACAACTCGTTGAGCACCTGGGCCGCGGGCAACTCCACCGAGGCCATCGCGCCGGAACCGGCGATACCCGCCATCAGGCGCGAACGCCGGCAGATCACCTTGACCGCGTCCTCCAGCGACAGCCCCCCGGCGACACAGGCCGCGGCGGCCTCGCCCATCGAGTGGCCGATGACGGCGCCCGGGGTGACGCCGTGGTCCTTCATCGCCGCGGCCAGGGCGACCTGAACGGCGAACACCGTCGGCTGGACCCGGTCGATCCCGGCGAGAGACTCGGCGGAGAGCATGGCCTCGGTGACCGAGAAGCCGGACTCCGCGGCGATGAGAGGTTCGATCTCGGCGACGGTCGCCGCAAACACCGGCTCGGTCTCCAGTAGTTGGGCACCCATGCCGGCCCACTGCGAACCCTGCCCGGAAAACACCCACACCGGACCGTTGACATCGTTGCCGACCGCCGGAAGGTAGGGGGCGTCGCCGTCGGCCACCGCGCGCAGTTCCTTGACCAGCTCGGAAGCCGATGAAGCCAGGACCGCGGTCCGGACCGGCCGATGCGAACGGCGCCGCATCAGCGTGTAGGCGAGATCGGCGAGATCCAGGTCTTCGCTGCTCTCCGCCACCCAGTCGGCCATACGGCCGGCGGTCTCCCGCAGGGCATCGGCCGAGGTGGCCGACAACGCGAAGAGCAGCAGGTCCTCCGACGTCTCCGAAGCCACACCGGAGGGCTGCC
>SYAB01000036.1 GCA_005787665.1 Actinomycetota bacterium | reverse complement strand
TGCGTCAGGAATCCGCAGGACGTAGTTCTCATCGACGACGATGCTGCCGCTGTAGCCACCCTGGGTGGGCTGGCCGTCGCGGCCGACCGCGTTGTAGGTGCCGGTCATCCCGCCGCCGGTGCAGTACTGCTGCAGGCCCGCCATGCAGTTGCCGCACGCGCGGCAGGAGTCCACGAAGCAGCCCACGCCGACGCGGTCGCCCACCGCGTATTCGGTTACCTCCGAACCGATCTCGGTCACGATGCCGGCGATCTCATGGCCGGGTACAACGGGGTAGCGGGGCTGTCCCCACTCCGCGCGCACAGTGTGGATATCGGAATGGCAGATGCCGGCGAAGTGAATGTCGAAACGGACATCGTGTGGGCCGACATCCCGGCGGGTGATCGTCGTCCTGCTCAGAGGTTCGGTGGCTGATGTCGCCGCGTAGGCGCTCACGGTGCTCATGGGTCTGAGCGTAGGCGGTTCAATAGGGGCCTGAGCACGCGGTCGCGGGCAGCCGGAAAGGAATTCATGTCACAGCATCGGAACGGCCATCTCAACGGCAAGGTCGTCATCGTCACCGGGGCGGGCAGCGGATTCGGCCGGCTGATCGCGCAGAAGTGCGCCGCGGGCGGGGCCGATGTGGTCGGGGTGGATGTCAATGCCGGCGCCCTCGATGAGGTGGTCGCCGGCATCCGTGAGGCGGGCGGCAGCGCGCTGGCCCAGGTTGCCGACGTGACCGACATGGCGCAGGTCAAGGCAGCCGCCCGGCAGGCGGTCGAGAGCTTCGGAGCGATCGACGTGCTGGTCATCAACGCCGGTGTGATGCCGCTGGCCTATTTCGCCGACCACGAACGGGCCTGGCAGCGCTGGCACCAGGCCATCGATATCAACATCAAGGGCGTGGTCAACGGGATCGCCGCGGTCTATGACCAGATGATCGCTCAGGGGCGTGGACAGGTGGTCAACATCTCCTCGATCTACGGCAACGGCGGGATCGAGGGGGCGGGGGTCTACAGCGCGACCAAGGCCGCGGTGACCGCGCTCTCCGACGCGTTGCGGGTGGAGGCGCAGGGCCGGATAAAGGTCACCACCGTGAAGCCCACCGGGGTCTTCGGGACCAACCTGGCCAGCGGCATCGTCAACGAGACCGCGATCATGGCGCTGGCCGGCCAGAAGGGTGCGCAGTTCGCCGAGAACCTCGGCAACTTCATGTCCGGTTCGCTGCGGTCCGAGCAGACCGATGTGGATTCGGTGCAGTACTGGCTGATCACCCCCGACGATCTGGCCGACGCCGTGGTGCACGTCATCGACCAGCCGTGGGGGATCAGCCTGTCCGACGTGACGGTGCGGGCCAGCGGGGAGAACTACATCCGCTGAGGATCAGTTGATCGGCGCGTTCAGCCAGCGCAGGTCGTCGATGATGCCGCGGGCGGCGACCAGTCCCTGGCCGGTCTGCCACACCTCGTTGTTGACGACGAACACCCGGTTGTCCCGGTTGGCCGAAAGTTTGCGCCAGGCCTGACTGTCCAGCAGCCCCGTCGCGCGATCCCTCGCTTCCCGCGACGCGAAGGACAGGTAGACGATATCGCCGTCGGCGGCCGAGAAGTCGGCGTCGTCCAGGCCGATCTCCAGATAGGGCTTGTCGGTAAACCGTTGCGCGGCAGGGCGATCCACCCCGACTGCTGCCAGCACACTGGCCGGGAAGTTCGCCGACCCCCAGACCCGCAGGTTGGAGTCGGTGAGTTGCACGACCGAGGCCTGGAAGTGGGTGGCGTCGTTGGCCTCGCCGGCCTTCCTGGCCTTCTCGCCGAATCCGTCGATCAACGCGTCGGCGGCGCGCAGTCGCCCGGTGGCCGCGCCGACCATCCGGAGGTTGGCCTGCCAGAGTTCGCCCGGTGCGGCGCTGAACACCGTCGGCGCGATCGCAGACAGTGCACCGTAGGCCTCCGGAGTCAGTGCCTGCGAGCCCAGAATCAGGTCCGGTTTGGCCGCGGCGATGGCGCCCAGATCCGGGGCGCTGCGGGTCCCGGCCCCCGGGACATCGTGGATCACCGTCCCCAGATACGACGGCTGGGCCTGGGAACCGTCGGGCAGGGCGGCGGCGACGACGCGCGATTGCAGGCCCAGGGCGCACAACGCGTCGAGCTCGTCGCCGGCCAGCGCCACGATGCGCATCGGATCGGGCCGAACCGGGGTCTCCCCGGCGGCGTGGCGGATCGGACCCGGCGGCGGACCGTCGAGGGGGGCCGGTTCGACCGCGCACGACTCGTCCGGGCGGCGCTGGTTGCCCAGAACGCCGGCCGACGCGATCTTGGTGGTGCTGGTCACCACGGTGTCGGTCGGGGCCGCGGACGGCGGCCCCTCCGTCCCCGAACACCCGGCCGCGGCCAGTGCCGCCGCGACGATCGCCGCGACCCCCGGGCGGATGGCTCGAAACAGCACGCCGCGACGGTAGCACCCGGGACCGGTAAAGCACCGATGACCTGCGGTTGGACACCTCATCGGCGGGGCGGGGAGGTGAAATACGACAGAATGTAGGACCGAGGGCGCGCGGGGGCTGGTGTGGCGATAGTATTCGTCGTAGATTGCGTGCAGATGTGCCCGATGGATGTTTGGAGGACCCTGTGACAGCCGTAGTGCCCCCCCGCGGAGAACTAGAGGCCCGTCGCCCCGCTCAGCCTCCGAGCGGGCCCAAGGGCAACATCATCTACAAGATCATCACCACGACCGATCACAAGCTGATCGGCATCATGTACGTGGTCGCCTGCTTCACCTTCTTCGCCCTGGCGGGCCTGATGGCGCTGTTCATCCGCGCCGAGCTGACCGTCCCAGGATTGCAGTTCCTCTCCAACGAGCAGTACAACCAGCTGTTCACCATGCACGGCACCGCGATGCTGCTCTTCTACGCCCCCCCGATCGTGTTCGGGTTCGCCAACCTGGTTTTGCCGTTGCAGATCGGCGCCCCCGACGTCGCCTTTCCCCGGCTCAACGCGCTGTCGCTATGGCTGTTCGTTTTCGGCGCCCTGATCGCCCTGGGCGGTTTCATCACCCCCGGTGGCGCGGCCGACTTCGGCTGGACCGTGTACGTCCCGCTGTCGGACTCGGTGCACTCACCCGGTGCCGGCGCCGACCTGTGGATCCTCGGGGTGGCGGTCGGCGGTCTGGGCACCATTCTGGGTGGGGTGAACATGATCACCACGGGTGTGTGCATGCGCTGCCCGG
>SYAB01000309.1 GCA_005787665.1 Actinomycetota bacterium | reverse complement strand
TCACGGTCGGCGCCCCGCTGCCCCATCACGTACACCCGCAGCGGCGAGTGCGGAAGGTACGCGGCCACATCGATATCCCGCTGACGCGACTCCAGTGCGTCGAGATACTGCGGGAAGGTCTCCCAGTCCCAGGGCAGCCCGTCGGTCATCACCACACCGGGGATGTCCTCCACCCCGGCCATCACGTCGACGAGTACGTCGTGATCGGCTGGGCGGCACGGCGCGAAGCCGACTCCGCAGTTGCCCATCAGCGGGGTGGTGACACCGTGTGACGAGGACGGGCTCATCCGCTGCGACCAGATCGCCTGGCCGTCGTAATGGGTGGGCAGGTCGACGAATCCGGGTGTGACGAGCATGCCGGTGGCGTCGATCTCGCGCTCCGCGGGCTGATCCCCGAGGTGACCGACCGCGACGATGACGCCATCGGTCACCGCGACGTCGCCGAGTCGGGGCGGGGTGCCGAGTCCGTCGACGATGGTGCCGTTGCGGATGACGAGGTCGTAGGCCATGGCTGCAGATTACGTCGCCGGTAGGGTCTTCCACCATGGCTGAACAACCGCTGGCCGCACAACCGCCGGACATCGCCTCGGCCCGCGAGATCCTGCGCGACGCGTTCACCCGGATCATCGAGCACGTTGACGACCTCACCGATGATCTCGACGATGAGGTCTCATTCTTCCGGCCGACGTCAGTGTCGGGTGAGCAGGCCAACAGCATCTGTTGGCTGATCTGGCACAGCGCCCGCATCACCGATGCCCAACTCGCCCAGATCGCCGACATCGAGCAGGTGTGGTTCAGCGGCGGCTGGGTCACCCGTTTCGCGCTGGACCTGCCACCCGACGCCCACGGCTACGGCCACAGCGCCGAGGAGGTCGGCAAGGTTCGGGTTCCCGCCGATCTGCTCTCCGGCTACTACCATGCGGTGCACAAGATGACGCTGGAGTACGTCGCCGGCATCACCGCCGCGGAACTCGCCCGCGTCGTTGACGAGGAGTGGAGTCCGCCGGTGACCGCGAGCGAACGGTTGGTCAGCATCATCGACGACTGCGCCCAGCATCTGGGCCAGGCGAAGTACGTGCGGGGGATCGCGAACTGATCGACAGAGCGCTGTGGGGATGGCCGGCCGTCGGCATACCGCTGATGGTGCTGCTCGGCCTTGGCGTCCGTAAGGGAGCGACGCCGCTGGACGGCTGGTTCCAGCGCGGCTATGACGGACCGCTGAGTCGGCTGCTCGTATTGACCGACGCCGGCACGGCACAGGCCATCCTCGTCGCAGCGCTGGCCGCGGCGCTCGTGCGGCGGCTGTGGGCGCTGGTTCCGATGATGGTGGCCATCCCCCTGCTGGCGGTCCTCGCGACGGACACCCTCAAACCCTGGTTCGGCCGGCTCAAAGAGGATGCGCTCGCCTACCCCAGTGGGCACACCACCGTCCTGGTCGTGGTGCTGGGCCTGTTCGTGCTGGCGGTGGGTGTGCGGTGGTGGATCATCGTCGCCGCCGCGGTATTCGCCGCACTCGGGATCGTCGGGCAGTCCGTCACCTACCACTACTTCACCGACACCGTGGGGTCGGTTCTGCTGGGCACGTCGCTGGTATGCCTGGTGGCCGCCAGTCTGCGCTGGAGCCGTCGTCGATGATCCGTTCGGGCGCAACGGTTCTGGCGTGGCTCGTCACGACGCTGCTCCTCGCGGCGGCCCTTCCGGCGGCATGGCTGCAGCACACTGTCGTCGACCGCGACGGATACGTCGCCCTGGCGCAGCGCGCGGCGGGCGACGCCGAGTTGCAGTCGGCGATGGCGGCGGAGTTGACGGCTCAGGCGGGCCGGCTCGGCAGCGGTGTCGACTCCAGCGTGGTCGGCCCGATCGCGGCCGCCTACACCGCAAGCCCGGCCTTTCCACCGCAGTTCGCCCGGGCCAACGGCTTCGCGCACCGCTGGCTGTTCACCACCTCGCTGCCCGCGACGGTGGACCCGCAGGGCCGCTGGGTGATCGACCTGGCGCCGATGCTCTCGGACACCGCCTTCGCCCAGACGCTGGGCGCCTACGGCGTCACGGTTCCCTCGACGGTGCCGATCCCCCTGACCGACGAGGCGCCCGCGTTCGTTCGCCCCGGCGCGCTCCGGCCGGTGGCGCTGTGGGGTCCCTGGGTGAGTATCGGGCTGGGCGTGCTGGCCGCTGCCGGTGCGCTCATGACGCTGTGGAGCGCCCGCCGCCGCGGGCGGGCGCTGTCAGCGCTCGGCGTCTCGGCCCTGCTGGTGGGAGCGTCGGGCTGGGCGGGAATCGAGGCGGCGCAACGCCCCCTTCGCGACGCGCTGGACCGCACCTCCGGGACCACCCGCCGGGTCGCCGACGTGATGGTGGCCACCGCGCAGGACAGCATGCATCAATGGCTCAACGTCACGCTGATCGGCGGTGCCGGACTGGTGGTCGTCGGGGTGATCGTGTCACTGCTGATCGGCCTGGCCCGCGCGACCTAGCGTCCGGTGCAGGAAGGCGTAGGCCAGCGCGCTCTTGAACGCCGTCTGCGCATTGTCGGCGGCTCCGGCATGGCCACCCTCGATGTTCTCGTAGTACCAGACCGGCTGACCGGCCTCTTCGAGTGCTGCGGTCATCTTGCGGGCATGCCCGGGGTGCACTCGGTCGTCGCGGGTCGAGGTCGTGATCAGCATTGGAGGATAGGGCGTTTCCGCGCTGATGTTCTGATACGGCGAGTATTCGGAGATGAACGCCCAGTCGTCCGGGTTCTCCGGGTCGCCGTATTCGGCCACCCAGGAGGCCCCGGCAAGCAACAGATGAAAGCGCTTCATGTCGAGCAGCGGAACCTGGCACACCAGCGCCCCGAACAGGTCCGGGTACCTGGTCGCCATGATTCCCATCAGCAGCCCGCCGTTGCTGCCCCCCTGGGCGCCGAGTAGGTCGGCGGTGGTGATCCCCCGGGCGACCAGGTCGCGTGCGACCGCCGCGAAGTCCTCGGCGACCTTGTGCCGCCCGGCCCGCATCGCCTGGGTGTGCCATTGCGGACCGTATTCGCCGCCGCCGCGGATGTTGGCCAGGACATAGGTACCGCCCTGCGCCAGCCACAACCGTCCCAGCACCCCGGCGTAGCCCGGTGTCTGCGAGACCTCGAAGCCGCCGTATCCGCCGAGCAGGGTCGGCCGCGGCCGGTCGCTATCCTTCGGTCCGACAACGAAATACGGCACCTGCGTGCCGTCCTCTGAGGTCGCGAAGAACTGGCTCACGGCCAGACCGGACGAGTCGAAGAAGGACGGCGCGGTCTTGATCACCGTCATCACGCCGCCGACGTTCCCGTGCAGCAACCGGGACGGGTTCACAAAGCCGCTGGAGTCCAGAAAGATCTCCTCGCCCGTCTCGTCGGTCGCCACGATGACGGTGTTGCTGCTGGGCTCCAAGCCCGCGACCGGCTCGCGTGACCAGCTCCCCGGCGTCACGATCTCGACCCGGCTGGCCACGTCGGCCAGGGTGACCATCACCAGACGGTCGCGAGTCCAGGCGTACTGATGCAGGCAGGTGTGCTCGTCAGGGCTGAACACCACGGCCAATGGCGCTGTGCCGGAGAGGAACTGCTCGTAGTCGGCGGCCAACAGCGAACCCGCCGGGTAGAGGGCGGAGGGGTGATTCCAGTCGGTGCGCAGCTCGATCAGCAACCAGTCCCGGTGGACTGAGACGCTGGCGTCTGACGGTGCGTCGATGCGGATCAGTTCCCCGGCGCGAAGTTCGTACACCTGGTCGTTGAAGAAGTCGACCGCCCGGGAGATCAGGGTGCGTTCGTAGCCTGGCGTGCGGTCCACCCCGGCGGAGACGGCCACATCCTCGCGTGATCCGGTGAACAGCGTGGCGGCGTCGGCCAGTAGTTCGCCGCGGCGCCAGCGCTTGAGCACCCTCGCGTAGCCGGAATCGGTCAGCGATCCGGCGCCGAAGTCGGTTCCCACCAGGACGGTGTCGTGGTCCTCCCAGACGACCCAGGACTTGGCCTCCGGTAACGCGAACCCGTCGGCCACGAAAGACTGTGTGGTCATGTCGAATTCACGGACGACCGTCGCATCCGAACCCCCGCGCGACAGCGAGATCAACGCCAGGGTGTGGTCGGGTTCGATGACGTCGGCGCCTGCCCAGACCCAGTTCTCGCCGTCGTCGCGAGCGAGTTCGTCGACGTCGATGATGACGTCCCAGTCGGTGTGCTCGCTGCGGTAACTCTCCAGCGTGGTGCGCCGCCACAGTCCGCGGGGATTGGTCGCGTCGCGCCAGAAGTTGTAGAGATAGTCCCCGCGCCGCCGCACATACGGGATCCGGGAGTCGGTGTCGAGCACTTCGAGGGCCTGCGCCTGCATCTCCTCGAACCGTGCGTCGCGGTACTGCGCGACGCAGATCTGGTTGTGCTCGCGCACCCAGTCGAGGGCGTCCTCACCGTCGACGTCTTCGAGCCACAGATAGGGGTCTTGGGACATGCCGCCATTCTCGCCGTCGCGGTAATGTGAGCTGCGTTACATGCCGCCACGGAAGGATTCGCCGATGACTCTGTACGCACGTCCGGGCGCCCCCGGCGCGCTGATGTCCTTTCAGAGTCGCTATGAGAACTTCATCGGCGGGCAGTGGACACCGCCGGCCGGCGGACAGTACTTCGAGAACCCGTCGCCGGTCACCGGCCAGCCGTTCTGCGAAGTGGCCCGGTCGACCGCGGCCGATATTGACAAGGCGCTCGACGCCGCCCACGCCGCGGCCCCGGCGTGGGGCAAGACCAGCGCGGCCGAACGCGCGGTGCTGCTCAACACGATCGCCGATCGCATC
>SYAB01000308.1 GCA_005787665.1 Actinomycetota bacterium | reverse complement strand
CTCTACAACCCGGACGGGGCCCGGGGCCGGCTCGGCCTGCTCGAACTTCGCGGCTTCGAGATGCCACCGCACCACCAGATGGCGATGGTCCAGTCGCTGCTGGTGCGATCGCTGGTGGCCCGGTTCTGGGACGAGCCGCTGCGCGCCCCGCTGATTCGGCACGGCCTGAATCTGCATGGCCGTTTTCTGCTGCCGCACTTCGTGATCCACGATATCGCCGATGTCGCCGCCGACCTTCGCGCCCATGGGATCGGTTTCGACACCAGCTGGCTGGACCCGTTCACCGAGTTCCGTTTCCCGCGGATCGGCACGGCGGTCTTCGACCGGGTGGAGATCGAACTGCGCGGCGCCATCGAGCCCTGGTACACCCTCGGCGAGGAGTCGACGGCAACCGGGACCGCGCGCTACGTCGACTCCTCGGTCGAGCGACTACAGGTGCGCGTCATCGGCGCCGACCGTCAGCGCCACCTGGTGACCTGCAACGGCCAGCCGGTGCCGATGCTGACCACCGACAATCCCGACGTGCAGGTGGCCGGGATCCGCTATCGCGCGTGGCAACCGCCCAGCGCGCTGCACCCCACGATCACGGTCGACACCCCGCTGCGGTTCGAGTTGGTCGACCTCGCCACCGGAGTCGCCCGCGGCGGTTGCACCTATCACGTGGCCCACCCCGGCGGCCGCGCCTACGACGTCCCGCCGGTCAACGCCGTGGAGGCCGAGTCGCGACGCAGCCGGCGGTTCGAAGCGCACGGGTTCACCGCGGGGCGGATCGACCTCGCGGGCCTTAGGGAGAAACAGTCCCGGCAATCCACCGATGTCGGCGCGCCCGGGATCCTCGATCTGCGCCGGGTGCGTACCGTGCTGCACAGCTGAGGGTCCGGCTTAAGGTTGGGGATGCCGGACCGAGTTCGAGGCAGGAGGTCACCGGTGTCACTGTCGATCTCCGGCGCGGACCTCGGCAGTGCCGACGCGGACCCGGACCGGCTGCTGGACCGCTACCGCGCCGCGCGGGCGCAGGAGACCCTGTTCGAGCTGCAGGGGCCCGCGCCGCGCCCCCCGTCGTTCGGCGCCACCGGATACGACGAGTTCATCGACGCCGCCGGGGCGGTTCGGCCCGCCTGGCGTGAACTCGCCGACCTGCTCGGCGAGCGCGGCGAGGAGGGACTCGACCGGCTTCGTGACGTCGTGGGCGGCCTGGTCGACAACGACGGAATCACCTACATCGAGATCGACCGGAACGGCGAAGCGGTCACCGACAGCCACGGCATGGCCATGCCCGGAACCTGGCACCTCGACGGGGTGCCGCTGCTGGTCCCGGATGCGGACTGGCAGACCCTGGAAGCCGGAGTGGTGCAGCGGTCCCGGCTGCTGGATGCGGTCCTGGGCGATCTCTACGGTGAGCGGCGCGCGCTGACCAGCGGGATCCTGCCGCCGACGTTGTTGTTCGGCCACCCCGGCTACATCCGCGCCGCCCGCCGGGCGCGCAACCCCGGGCGGAATCACCTCTTCATGCTCGGCTGCGATATCAGCCGGGCGGCCGACGGGCGTTTCGTCGTCAACGCGGACTGGACCCAAGCCCCGTCCGGCGCCGGCTACGCCCTCGCCGACCGCAGGATCGTCGCCCGGGCCATTCCCGAGGTCTACGAACAGATCCGGCCGCGACCGGCCTCACCATTCGCCCAGGCGTTGCGACTCGCCCTGATCGACGCCGCGCCGGAGGCCGCCGAGGATCCCGTGGTGGTGGTGCTCAGCCCGGGAATCCACTCCGAGACCGCCTTCGACCAGGCCTACCTGGCAACGGTTCTGGGTGTCCCCCGGGTCGAGAGCGCTGACCGGGTGGTGCGCGACGGCAAGCTCTGGATGCGTTCGCTGGGCACCCTCAAGCAGGTGGACGTGGTGCTCCGCCGAGTCGATGCGGAGTACGTCGATCCGCTCGACCTGCGCCCAGACTCCCGCCTCGGCGTGGCGGGACTGGTCGAAGCCCAGCGCCGCGGGACGGTCACCGTCGTCAACAGCCTGGGCACCGGAATTCTGGAAAGTGCCGGACTGCAACGGTTTCTGCCCCAGCTGTGCGAGTTGCTGCTCTCCGAGGCCCCTCTGCTGGACACCCCGCCGCGTTACTGGGCCGGGATCGACGCCGAACGCGCGCACATCATCGCCCGCATGCCCGAACTCCTGATCACGTCGACCATCGGCGTCGAGACCCTGGTGGGTCCGACGCTGTCGTCGGCACAGCGCGAGGATCTGGCCCGCCGGATCGATGCCGCACCCTGGCAGTGGGCCGGGCAGGAGCTGCCCGAGTTCTCCTGCGCCCCCACCGAGCACTTCCCAGGTGGATTGTCGGCCGCCAGCGTGGGGATGCGGCTGTTCACGGTGTCCCAACGCAGCGGGTACGCACCGATGGTCGGTGGTCTGGGCTATGTGCTGGCCCCCGGGTCTGGGGCGTTCACCCTCAACAAGCTTGCCGCCAAGGACATCTGGGTCCGGCCGGCGGCCCGCGCCGATGCCGATCGCGCGATCGCCGTTCCGTCGGCGCCCGTGGTGAAGCTGCCCAGCGGCACCCGGTTCATCAGCTCCCCGCGCGTGCTGTCCGACCTGTTCTGGTTCGGACGCTACGCCGAACGCAGCGAAGGTCTCGCCCGGCTGCTGATCGTAACCCGCGAGCGCTACCACGAGTACCGCAACCGGCGTGACGTCGAAGGCAGCGAATGCCTTCCGGTCCTGCTCGGGGCGCTGGAGCGACTCGCCGGGGCGGAGCCCGCCGCAGAACTCTCCGCCGACGACAGGGTCGATGCCGCGCCGGCGACGCTGTGGTCGCTGACCGCCGACCGGCTCCGCGCGGGGTCACTGGCACAGTCCGTCGAGGGCCTGGGGTTGGCCGCGCGTTCGGTACGCGACCAGATGTCCAACGACACCTGGATGGTGCTGGCGGCAGTGGAGCGCATCCTGGCCCGACAGTCCGAAGCCGGCCAACCAGGCGGATTCCCGGCCGATGACACCGCCCTGGCCACCGCCCAGCAGCGAACCCTGGCCGCGATGCTCGCACTGTCCGGGATGGCTGCGGAGTCGATGGTTCGCGACGCCGGCTGGACCATGATGGACATCGGCCGCAGAATCGAGCGGGGGCTGACGCTGACCGCACTGTTGCGCGCCACCCTCACGACCGGCCGTACTCCGGTTACCGAGCAGACCATCACCGACTCGGTGCTGGTGGCCTGCGAGTCCTCGGTCATCTACCGGCGCCGCAACCTGGGCCAGGCCAGCGTCTCGGCGGTGTCGGAGCTGTTGCTGTTCGACGGTGAGAACCCCAGATCGCTGATCTACCAACTGGACCGGCTGCGCGCGGACCTGCGCGGGCTGCCGGGCGCATCGGGCTCATCCCGACCCGAGCGGCTCGTCGAGGAGGTCAGCGCACGACTGCGGCGGCTGGATCCCGAGGAACTCGAGCATCTCGACGCGCACGGAAAACGGATTGAACTCGACAACCTGCTGCGGGCGATGCATGCCGCGCTGCGCGACCTCTCCGACATCATCACCGCCACCCAGTTGTCGCTGCCGGGTGACATGCAGCCGCTGTGGGGTCCCGATCAGCGCCGAGTGCTGCCATGACTCACCGGAGCTATCGCGTCACCCACCGCACCGACTACCGGTACTCCGATGTGGTGACCAACTCCTACGGCCGAGGCCACCTCACCCCCCGCGACACCGATCGTCAGCGGTGCCGGGAGTTCGAGCTCGTCGTCGATCCCGAGCCCGCGGACCGATCCGTCAGCCGCGACGTCTACGGCAATCTCAGTACGTACTTCCACGTCACCCAGCGTCATCACGTCCTGACGGTGCTGGGCAGCTCGGTGGTCGAGGTCGACCCACCTCCGCCGGGCTGGTACTCCGACGGCGCGGCGGCCGCGCCATGGGAGTCCGCCCGGCCCTCCGGTTCCGGCGGTGTGCTGGCCGAGGAGTTCACCCTCGACCTGCGGCCGCCGGAGATCACCGATTCGGTGCGCGCGTACGCCGCACCCAGTTTCGCGCCGGGCCGCCCCCTCGGCGAAGTCCTGCGCGACCTCAATTCACGGATCTTCCGCGATTTCACCTATCGATCCGGGTCCACCACGGTGTCCACCCAGGTGAACCAGGTGTTGATCGCGCGAGAAGGAGTCTGCCAGGATTTCGCCCGGCTGGCGATCGCCTGCCTGCGGGCCAACGGGTTGGCCGCCAGCTACGTCTCCGGTTATCTCGCGACCGACCCGCCACCGGGAAAGGACCGGATGTTCGGAGTCGACGCCACTCACGCATGGGCTGCGGTGTGGACACCCGGCGACCGGTGGCTGGGACTGGACCCGACCAACGACCAATTCGTCGACGAGCGCTACATCACCGTGGGGTGGGGCCGGGACTACGCCGATGTGCCCCCGTTGCGCGGAATCATCTTCACCGACTCCGAGTTCAGCGTCATCGACGTCTCGGTTGACGTCGCGCCCCTTGCAACGGGTCGACCCGGTGCGTGACTTCACCTGTCCGAACTGCGGACAACACCTCGCCTTCGAGAACTCCTTGTGCCTGTCCTGCGGAAGCCCGGTCGGCTTCTCCCCGGACGCGATGGCCTTCCTGGTCATCGCCGCCCCCGGGGATGGGGGAGCGGCGGGCATCGTGGATTCGCGGGAGTATCCGCTGTGCGCTAATCTCCATCTCGCCCAATGCAATTGGCTCGTCCCGGTCCAACCCGTCCACCAGCTGTGCCTGTCGTGTGCGCTGACCCGCACCCGGCCGCGCGATGACGACAGCGCCGCGCTGGCGGCCTTCGCCGAGGCCGAGCGGGCCAAACGCAGGCTGATCGCCGAGGTTCGCGAGCTGCGGCTCCCGATCGTGGGACGCGACCGGGACCCCTCCTTCGGACTGGCCTTCGATCTGCTGTCCAGTTCCGACGAGCGCGTGCTCACCGGCCACGAGAACGGGGTGATCACCCTCGACCTCGCCGAAGGCGACGATGTGCACCGCGAACAGCTGCGGGTGGCGATGGACGAGCCGTATCGCACCGTACTGGGCCACTTCCGCCACGAGATCGGCCACTACTACTTCTACCGTCTGGTCGGGTCCGCACCGGAACGGATGGCAACGTTCGTCCGGCTTTTCGGCGATCCGGACGCCGGTTACCAGACGGCGATCGATCGGCATTATGAGCAGGGACCGCAGGACGGGTGGTCACAGGATTTCGTCTCCTCCTATGCCTCGATGCACCCGGCCGAGGACTGGGCGGAGACCTTCGCGCACTATCTGCACATCCGCAGCACGCTGGACACCGCCGCGGCCTTCGGGCTGGCCCCGGCCAACGCCACCTACCAGCACAGAGTCCTGGGCCCCAGCGGCTTCGACACCCTGATCGCCATGTGGATGCCGCTGTCGTGGTCGCTGAACATGATCAACCGGTCCATGGGCAAGCCGGATCTCTATCCGTTCGTGCTGCCCGTATCGGTCCTGGAGAAGATGCGTTTCGTGCACACCGTGGTCGACGAATCCGGGTCCGGCTGATCGGGCCGTGCTGAGCGCGCTCAGTCCCGGCGCCGGCGCCACCGCAGGAACACGACGCCGATGAACGCCCAGGCGCCGCCGGATCCGGGAACCAGCGTGTAGCCGAGATCGGTCAATATGGCGGCTTCGACGGGACTGATGAACCGGATGCCCGGGCCGCGGGCGCTCCGGGAGTTCATCAGTTGCTCGTTGACGCCGGTGAAGGTGCGGTCGTCGAGGTGGGAAACCGAACTGCCGGCGTCCCAAGAACCCGGGGTGAACAGCGGGACACGGCCGCCGTAAGCGGCGATCGCCGAGGGACCGCCGAAGAACAGACCCCAACCACCGCCGGTGAGGTTGGCGTTGTAGACGGTCTTCCAGGTGTAGTCCCCGCCGATCACCGCGGTGCCGCCCGAGGTGACCAGGTAGCCGTCGAAGGCGGTCCAGGCCGTGCCGGTGTTGGCGCCGGGCTCCTCGACATTGCTCAGGAATCCGAAGGTGTGCAGCAGCTCGTGCATCGCCGTCGACTGGAAGTCGTATTGGCCGCTCGGCACGGTGGTGCCCAGCGCCCAGCCGGACCCGAAGTTCCAGGAGATCGTTCCGTCGGCGGCGTCACCGTTGGCGTCCGCGCCGGAGAGGATCTTGTCCTGCACCACCGTGCGGTGGAATCCCGGGTCGCCGCTGACCAGATCGCTGCCGGCGGAGGCCAGCGTGGACGACAGCGGCGAGAACTCGCCGGTGACGTCATAGGTCACCGTGACGGGGGTGCTGACGACGAAGGAGGCCGCCAGCGTGCTCGCGACGTATTCCAGGGTGCTGCGGGCCGCCGAGGACCAGTGCTGAGATCCGGTGCCGTAGATGAACTGGAAGGTGACCATCGCGGCCGGCGCGCCCTGGGTCACCGCCACGTTCGCCGCGGTGGAGGCGGGCCGGAACAGGTCGAGCAGGTTGATGTGGAAGCCGGTGTCGGCGGCCTCGACGATGAAGCTGTCCACCCCGGTGAATCCGTCGGCGGGAGTGTAGGTGTAGCTGCCGTCGGCGGCGACGACGGCGCTGCCGTAACGCGGGCTCTGGGTGATGCTGTAGACGATCGGGTCGCCCTCGGGGTCCACCGCGTCCAGCGTCCCGGTGATCGGTCCCGCGCTCTGGCCGGTCAACTGGACCGGAGCAAGGGTCGGGGCCTGGTTGAAGAAGGTCCGCCGTACCAGCAGGACGATTCCCTCGAAGATCTCCCGGATCGGGGCCAGCAGGCCGTTGAAGACATCGGCCACCGAATCGACGGCTGCGGTCCCGGGGGCTGCCGTCACGGCGGCGAGAGCCACCGGCGCGGCCGCGGGCGGCGGCGGGACGGTGATCGGGGTGCCGATGAGCGGAGCCCGGCGCACCGCCGACCGGGCAAGGGTGGTCGCGTCTGCGGCAACCGTGGGGACAGCGACAGGCACCGCCGAGATCGGTGAGAGCGTCACGACCGCGGCCGACGGTGGCGATGGCGGCACCGGCGCCGCCGGGCCTGCCGGGGTGACCGGCCCGCGGCGCGGGG
>SYAB01000307.1 GCA_005787665.1 Actinomycetota bacterium | reverse complement strand
GTCTGCTCGGCGGGGGGCGGGGCGCCGCGACCGTTACTCTCCCCTGGATGGGACGGACAACGGCGCGGCGGCGGGTTCTCGCCGTGGCCTCCGCGGCGCTGGTCACCTTCCCGTCAGCCGGCTGCGGTAACACCGACCAGTGGGTGAAATCGGTGGCCGCGCCCGGTTGGCCGGCCCAGTACGCCGATGCGCGAAACTCCGGCTTCTCCCCGACCGAAGGCGCCTCCGATCTGCGACTGGACTGGAGTCGGTCGGTCAAGGGCGAACTGGGCGCCGGGGCCGCACTGGGGGCAGACGGATACCTGGCGGTCAACGGCCAGACGGCCGGTGGCTGTTCGTTGATGGTGTGGGAGAACGACAACAGCGGCCGGCAGCGGTGGTGTACCCGGATGGTTCTCGGCGGCGGGTTCTCCAGCCCACTGTTCGACGGCTTCGACAACCTCTACATCGGCCAACCGGGGCTGATGCTGTCCTACCCGCCCACCCAGTGGGTGCGGTGGCGCACCAATGTGATCGGAATGCCCACCACCACAAGGTTTCTGGATGCCGGCCTACTCCTCGTAGTCACCCATCTGGGGCAGGTGCTGGTCTTCGACTCGCATCGCGGGACGGTGGTCGGCACCCCGACCGACCTCGTCGACGGCGTCGACCCGACCGATGCGACCCGCGGCCTCGCCGATTGCCAGCAGTCCCTGCCGGGTTGTCCGGTGGCCGCCGCACCCGCGTTCGCCGCGGCCGGCGGCATCATCGTCCTCGGAGTGTGGCAGCCGGGCGCGAAGTCCTCGGTGCTGACCGCGCTGCGCTACCAGCCCGGCCGGGAGCCCCTGCTGTCGCGGGAATGGACCTCCGAGGCGATCAGCGCCGGTGTGCTGGCCAGCCCGGTGCTCTCCGAGGACGGCGCGACCGTTTACGTCAATGGCCGGGACCGGCAGCTGTGGGCGCTTAACGTGACTGACGGAACACCGAAATGGTCTGTGGCACTGGGATTTCAACCGCAGACTCCGCCCTCGGTGGCACCGGGCGGTGTCATCGTCGTCGGCGGCGGCCCGGACACCCGGCTGGTCGCGGTCAAGGACTCCGGTGACCGCGCCGAAATGGTGTGGCGCCGAGACGACGTCACCCCGCTGTCGAGTTCGAGCCAGGCCGGGTCGCGGGTCGCCTACACCGTGGTGGCCGACGCGCCGGATCGGCTGTCCCTCTTGGTCTTCAACCCCGCCGACGGCGGCAGAACACTGAACAGCTATCCGCTGCCACAAGCCGACGGCTACCCGGTGGGGGTCTCGATCGGCACCGACCGCCGGGTGGTGGTGGCTACCAGCGCCGGCCAGGTGTACAGCTTCGCCCCAGCCTAGGGTCTCAGAGCTGCAGCGGCGGAATTGCGTCGCGCGGCACGCTGACCGAGGTCGCGCCCGCATAGGACGGCAGCATCTCGGCGCGGCCGAAGAAGAAGATCACCGCGTCGTCGGTCACAGCGAAGTTCTGATAATGCGTGGGATCCATACCGTCCCCCGGCGAGACGCTGCCGACCATGCCGGTGCTCGCCTCCAGTTGGCGCTGCACGATCGGGAAGATCTGCGCCAGCGGCTTGGCATCCGGGGCGAAGAGCGTCTCGAAGGTCACCGGCCGGCTGCGCTCGACGTCGTAGGTGAAGGATTTGTACCAGGTCGTCGGATGGGCGCTGCCGAGGTCCTGAAAGAGGGTCAGCACCACACTGCGGGTCTGCGCCGACTGGAACGACTCCGCGGTGACGTTCATCTCGTAGGGGCCGTAGCTGTCCTCCGGGGTCTGAGCCACCCGCACGAAACCATCGCGGGCCTGGCCCAGGTAGTCCAGGATCGCCTGTTCGTCGGGGTAGCCGAGCGGAAACGTCATGTCCATCGTGTAGGCCGGCGAACTGGCCTGAACACTGCAGATCCCGCCGCCCTGCACGACGCCGCCGAGTGCGGCGCAGGCGGGCGCGGCGGCTGCGGGCGGCGCGGCCAGGACGGCGGCGGTGAGAAGTGCCGCGGCCAGGCTCGGGATTCGCATACCCGGCAGCCTACCGGGACGCCCGGCAGATGAAAGCCGCCGATCGGGAGGCGGTGCCAGCGCCCATCCTCAGGATCACCACTGCCAACGACTGGCTTCCCGAGAGGCGGAGCCGACGCCGCAGAACATCGGGGTCCACGTCGACACCGCGCACCAGGATCTCCAGCGGACCGCAGTCCAACGCCGAAAGCGTTTGGCGCAGCACCTTTTCCCGTAGCGCCACCCGGTCGATGATCTCGAAGCCGCGCATCCCCGCGGGCAACTGATCCCCGGTGAGGTAGGCGATATCGGGGTCCAGCTGCCACAACCCGTGCCGCGCGGCGTACTGGCGCACCAATCCGGCGCGGACGACGGCGCCGTCCGGATCGATGATCCATCGCCCGGGTGCGGCGGTGCGGCAGTCGTCGGGGTCGGCGTCGGTGATGTCCTCACCCAGATCGAGCACCGTCGCCCGCTGGCGCACACCGGGCCCCGCCAGTTCCGCCGACCACAGGCAAGCCTCCCGCACCGAGCCGCCGGTGGAGATCACCTCGATCTCGCCGTCGAAGCCCAGCGCGCGCACAGCCTCGAAATCGATCCCCGGCGCGCATTTCACCACGGTGGCCCGGCCCCGGTAGACGGTGCCCAGCTCGTCCAGAGGCGGGGTGTACGCGCGCGGGTCGAAGCGACGCCGGCCTCCGCTGCGACGGGCCGGATCAAGGATGACCACAGCTTGGGCTCCGACGATCGGGCGCAGCGCATCCGCCCGGCACAGCGGCACCCCGGCGACGTTGTGGTGCGCCATGGCCAGCCGCACCTCGTCGAGATCGCTGCCGACGACGTAGTCGGCGGTGTCGCGCAGCGCGGCCAGTTCGGTGCCGATCGAACACGTCGCGTCATGCACTACCCGACCGGTCAGCCGACGCGCGCGGTGGCGCGCCACCTCGGCGGTGGTCGCCTGCTGCAGAGCCTCGTCGGTGAACAACCAGCCGGAGGCCCGCTCGCCGAACTTGGCGACCGCCTTGCGGCGCAGCATGGTGGTCTGCACCAGTGCGGTGGTGCGGTCGGCGAAGCGGCGGCGAAGGGCGGCGATGTCGGCGAGCAGGGTGGCCTCGGTCAGCGGGTGCGCCCCGACCTCGACGAGCGCGGCCAGACCGGCTTCTCCGGTCAGATAGGCGACATCGGCGCGGGTGAAGCTCAGGAGGGTTTGACCCCGGTGATCATGACGTTGTAGTACCACGACTTGGGCACCACGGCCCGCCAGAGGTTGTCGTCGACCCAGCTCAGGGCGATCCAGCCGCCGAACGCGAACCGCGCCCAGGCCCAGCCGAGTTTGCCCGGCGGCACCATGGCCTCGATCGTGCGCAGCGGCCAACCCAGCATCGCGGCGGTGAATTCGGTTGTCTGCGTCTCCACGTCGACCGCACCCGCGCTGCGCGCCATCCGCTCGAGATCGGCGGGGTCGAAGGTGTGCAGATCGACCACCGCCTCCAGGGCCGCAGCCCGGGAGGACTCGTCGAGTTCGGCCTGCGGCCGTCGCCAGCCCCGCAGGCCGGGCAACCGGGTGGCATTGGTGGCCACCCGCCAGGTCAGGGTGGACAGGTTGCGGGCGTAGCCGTTGCCGACGGTGGTCGGCTCACCGGCGAAGACGAACCGGCCGCCGGGTTTGAGCACCCGCACCACCTCGCGCAGGGACTTCTCGACGTCAGGAATGTGATGAAGCACCGCATGTCCGACCACGAGGTCGAAGGTGGCGTCGTCATAGGGGATGCCCTCGGCGTCGGCCACCCGACCGTCGATCTCGAGGCCGAGCGACTCGCCATTGCGGACGGCCACCTTGACCATTCCCGGGGACAGGTCGGTGACCGACCCGCGGCGGGCCACCCCGGCCTGGATCAGGTTCAGCAGGAAGAAACCGCTGCCGCAACCGAGTTCCAACGCCCGCTCGTAGGGCAGGTCGCGCAATTCGGCGGCCGGGACGGTGGCGTCGAACAGGTTGCGCGCATAGTCCACGCAGCGCTTGTCGTAGGAGATCGACCACTTGTCGTCGTAGGTCTCGGCTTCCCAGTCGTGGTAGAGCACCTGGGCGAGCTTGGAGTCCTTCAGGGCCGCTTGGACCTGCTCGGCGGTGGCGTGCGGGTTGGGGGCCGGGTCGTCGGCGAGTGGCTTGCTCGTCATGCAGGGCAGCCTAACCGCCGATGGTGTCGGCAAAAACCTCGCCGTATCGCTTGGCCTCCGCCTCGGGGTCCGCTCCGGTGTCGATGAGCGCCTTGGCGGCGGCGACGGCAGCCGGCGGAGCATCGACGAAGCGGCCCGCCCAGTTCAAGGCGGATTCGAAGACATCATCGGGTGCGACCAGTTCATCGACCAATCCCAGCGCCAACGCCTCCTCGGCACCGACGAAACGGCCGCTGAAGACCAGTTCCTTGGCGCGCGACCGGCCAAGGGCGCGAGCCAACCGCGCGCATCCGCCGCCGCCGGGCAGCAGGCCGGCAAGGATCTCGGTCGCGCCGAGTTTGGCGTTGTCCCCGCATACCCGCCAGTCGGCCGCCAGCGCGAGGCTCAGCCCCGCGCCCAGTGCGTAGCCGGTCACCGCCGCGACGGTGGGTTTGGGGATGGCGCCGACGGCGTCCAGGGCGGCGCGGCGGATCCGGTCGGCGGCCTCGGCGCCGGCGCGGTCGAGAGTGCGCAACTCCGGAACGTCATCGCCGGCGGAGAAGATCTCGTGGCCTCCGTAGAGGATCACCGCGGCGATATCGCCACGGCCCGCCACTTCCGCGGCGGCGTCGGCCAGCTCACGATAGGCCTGCCGGGTCAGCGCGTTCGTCGGCTCGCGGGTGATCACCACGGTGCCGATCCCGGGCTGACCCTCATGCGTGTGCACGGCGACGAATTCGCGCACGGCTCAGTCCCGGGCCAGCCGGCGCATCGCGCTGCGTCGCGCCTCGTTGTAACGGTCGCCGTCGAAGAACTCGATCTCCCAGTTGCCGTTCTCGAGCACGGTCATGGTGGGTTCGACGGCACCGATCTGCCGTTCCAGAGCGAGCACCTCGGCCACCGTCCGGCCGGCCAGCGAGTCCAGTTGGCTCCAGGTCGGCGGCAGCAGCAGAGCCCGGCCCTGCGCGAAGTCCTCGATCGCGGCCTCGGGCCGCGCCCAGCCGGCCCGGTCGGATTCGGTGTTGTGCCCGTCGGCGCGCTGTCCTTCCGGAAGTGCCCCGACGAAGAAATAGGTGTCGTAGCGCCGGGTCCGCTCCTCCTTGGGAGTGACCCAATTCGACCACGGCCGCAGCAGATCGGCCCGGATCACCAGGTTCTCGGCACGGAGGAAATCACCGAAGGACAGGCTGCGGTCCTCCAACGCGGCACGTTCGCGGTGATAGACCGCGGCATCCCGGACAATGCCGTCCGGATCGTCGGCCGGGCCGGCGAAGAGCACCCCGGACTCCTCGAAGGTCTCGCGAGCCGCCGCGCAGACCAGCGCCTCGGCGAGGTCGGCCTCGATCCCGAAACGCCGCGCCCACCATTCGGGTTCGGGCCCGTACCAGGCGCCCTTTCCCACCAGACCCCCGTCCCGGTCACGCTCGTCGACCCCGCCGCCGGGAAACACCGTCATTCCGGCGGCGAACTCCATCGCGGCGTGGCGGCGCATCAGGAACACCTCGATGCCGGCGCGCCGAGCCAACGGTGACGCCGCCTCCGGCGGCGGGGCAGGAGCGACGGTGTCGCGGACGAGCATCACGGTGGCGGCCGGGCGCACCGCGACCGGCTCGGGTGTCGAGTTCACGGGCGCCTCCGGTGGGCAGCACGGGTTCGGGCCCGCCGGGCGAAGTAGCGCCCGTCGATCGTGTCCACCGCGATGGACTGCCCGAATGCCGCCGACAGGTTCTCCGCGGTCATCACGTCGGCGAGCAGGCCTGCCGCCACCACCGCACCCTCCGCCAGGATCAGGCAGTGGCTGAACCCCGGCGGGATCTCCTCGACATGGTGAGTGACCAACACCAGGGCCGGGGAGTCCGGGTCGGCGGCCAGATCGGCCAGCCGGGCCACCAGTTCCTCCCGACCGCCCAGGTCAAGCCCGGCGGCGGGCTCGTCGAGCAGCAGAAGCTCCGGGTCGGTCATCAGCGACCGGGCGATCAGCACCCGTTTGCGCTCCCCCTCCGAGAGGGTGCCGTAGGTGCGTTCGGCGAGGTGCTCGGCCCCCACGCTCTCGAGGGTATCGACGGCGCGGGTGTAGTCGAGGGCGTCGTAGCTCTCCCGCCATCGGCCCAGGACGGCGTAGCCGGCTGAGACCACCAGGTCGCGCACCACCTCACCGTCCGGAATGCGCTGGGCCAGTGCGGAACTGCTCAGCCCGACCCGCTGGCGGAGCTCGTTCATATCGACGCGGCCGAGCCGCTCCCCCAGCACGGTGGCCGATCCGCTGGTCGGATGTTCCATGGCCGCGGCCATCCGCAGCAGCGAGGTCTTACCGGCGCCGTTCGGCCCGATCACCACCCAGCGCTCGTCGAGTTCGACCTGCCAGTCGACCGGCCCGACCAGGACCCGGCCGCCGCGGCGCAGCGTGACCCGACGGAAGTCGATCAGCAGATCCGCATCGACGTCCTCGGCGTCAGGGTCGGCGTCGGTCACCGCTTCATCGTGCCGCATCGCTACGGCGACAGCTGCGGCGGGATCGCGACCCGGCCACCCACGCCGTCGAGCGCATCAGCCGCCTCGATCTCCGCCCGGGTCACGCCGAGGATGAACAGCACGGTGTCCAGATAGGGATGGCTCAGCGACGCGTCGGCGACCTCGCGCAGCGCCGGTTTGGCGTTGAACGCCACCCCCAGCCCCGCGGCGTTGAGCATGTCGATGTCGTTGGCGCCGTCCCCGACCGCCACCGTCTGTTCCATCGGCACTCCGGCCTGGGTGGCGAAGTCACGCAGCGCCTTGGCCTTTCCGGCCCGGTCGACGATCGGGCCCACCACCCGTCCGGTCAGCCGGCCGTCGACCACCTCCAACTCGTTGGCGGCGACGAAGTCCAGCATCAACTCGTGCGCCAGCGGTTCGATCACCTGGCGGAAGCCGCCCGACACCACACCGCAGTGAAATCCCAAGCGGCGCAACGTCCGGATGGTGGTCCGCGCGCCCGGGGTGAGCTCCACCTGATCGGCGACCTCGTCGAGCACCGCGGCGGGCAGACCGGCGAGGGTGGCGACCCGCTGGTGCAGCGACTCGGTGAAGTCGATCTCCCCGCGCATGGCGGCCTCGGTCACGGCGGCCACCGCGTCCCCGGCGCCGGCCCGCTCGGCGAGCATCTCGATCACCTCGCCCTGGATCAGGGTGGAGTCGACGTCGAAGACGATGAGGCGCTTGTTGCGCCGCTCGAGGCTGTAGTCCTCCACCGCGACGTCGATGCCCTGCCCGGCCCCGACCCGGGCCAGGCTGGCCTGCAGTCGCTCTCCGGATCCCGGCGGCGCCGAGACCCGCAGTTCCAGACCGGTCACCGGATAGTCGGACACCCCGCGGATGAAGTCGATGTTGACACCGAGGTCCGCGACCTCGCGTGCCACCGCACCGAAGGCCGACGCGGTGATGGGCCGACCGAGCACGACGATGGTGTGGGTCGAGGGTTCGGCGATGACGGGAACGTCGTCGCTGCGTTCGATCGACGCCTCGAGACCCAGCCGGGTGATCGCGTCGATCACGTCGCGACGCAGCGTGTCCCCGTCGGCGACATCCGGACGACCCGAAACCAGCACTCCCAGGGTGAGCCGGTCGCGGATCACCACCTGCTCGACATTGAGCAACTCGACCGGATAGCGCGAGAGCACCTCGAACAACGCGGAGGTTACTCCGGGCCGGTCGATCCCGGTGACGGTGATCAGCACCGACACCTTGGAATCGGTCATCGGGTCAGCGGCGGGTGCGCGGCCGTCCTACTTGTTGCCGTCCCGGTCGGTGGAGCCCTTGGCCCGCTGGTTGCGCGGCGAGCTTTGGAACTCCGCCTTCTTGGTCGCGTCGAAGCCGACCATGGCGGCGACCACCCGCTTCTCACTGGTGTGCGAACGGCCCACATGCGCCTCCTGGCGCATCCGCTCGACCATGTGCGGGTAGTGCAGCTCGAACGCCGGACGCTCCGACCGGATGTTGGGCAGCTCGGTGAAGTTGTGCCGCGGGGGCGGGCAGGACGTCGCCCACTCCAGGGAGTTCCCGTGGCCCCACGGGTCGTCCACCGTGACCACCTCGCCGTAGCGCCAGCTCTTCACGATGTTGAAGAAGAAGGGCAGCATCGAAACGCCCAGGATGGCCGCGCCGATCGTGGACACGACATTGAGCGCGGTGAAGCCGTCGGAGGGCAGGTAGTCGGCGTAGCGGCGGGGCATCCCTTCATCGCCGACCCAGTGCTGGACCAAGAAGGTCAGGTTGAAGCCGATCATGGTCAGCCAGAAGTGCAGCTTGCCCAACCGCTCGTCCATCATGCGGCCGGTCATCTTCGGGAACCAGAAGTACACGCCGGCGTAGGTAGCGAACACGATCACGCCGAACAACACGTAGTGGAAGTGTGCGACGACGAAATAGGTGTCGCTGACATGGAAGTCCAGCGGGGGGCTGGCCAGC
>SYAB01000306.1 GCA_005787665.1 Actinomycetota bacterium | reverse complement strand
TTGATCGTGGAGCGCGCCGAGGCACTCGGCCTGTCGCAGTTGCACCAACTTCGCGGCCGAGTGGGCCGCAGCCGGGAACGCGGCTACGCCTACTTCCTGTACCCGCGCCAGACACCGCTCACCGAGACCGCCTATGACCGGTTGGCCACGATCGCCCAAAACAACGAACTGGGTGCGGGCATGGCGGTTGCCTTGAAAGATCTGGAGATCCGCGGGGCCGGCAATGTCCTGGGCGCGGAGCAGTCCGGGCACGTCGCCGGTGTCGGATTCGACCTTTACATGCGACTGGTGGGCGAAGCCGTCCAGGCCTATCGAGCGGCGCTGAAGGCGGCCGCGGACGGCGAGGCGGTTCCTGCCCCGGTGGAAACCAGAGACGTCCGTATTGATCTGCCCGTCGACGCGCATCTGCCGCCGGATTACATCAGCAGCGACCGCCTGCGCCTGGAGGCTTACCGAAGGTTGGCCGGCGCCGACGAGGCGGCCATCGCGGCAGTCGTGGAAGAACTGACCGACCGCTACGGCCCACTGCCCACTCCGGCGCAGCGACTGGTGGCCGTGGCCCGGCTCCGTCTGCTGTGCCGGCAGTACGCGGTCGCCGAGGTCGCCGCCACCGAAACGACCGTGCGCATCACTCCACTGATCCTGCCGGACTCCGCCCAGGTGCGGCTCAAGCGGCTCTATCCAGCGGCCACCTATCGGGCGACGACCTCAACGGTTCAGGTGCCCGTTCCGCGGGCCGGCACCAGAATGGGCGCACCGCGAGTCCGGGACCTGGAACTGGTGGCATGGGTGGCCGACCTGCTACTCGCCCTCGATGGGCGAGCAGGAGGCGAAGTCGACATCACGACGTTCATCCCGGCGAGGTCAGGCCCGCCCCGATGACCGTGATCCTGGTCGCTGCCCGCCGCCCCACCCTGGTGCCGATCGAGGCGGTCGGACTGCTCGGTGGCGACGTGCAGTACACCGAGGAACTGCCAGCAGCAGCCTACGAATCGCTGCCCTCCGCCCGTTCGGTGCTGACGGGTGGGCAGGCACCGGTGCTGTTGTCATCCGACCCGGAACACCCGAGGGTCGCGGCGCGGATTGCGGCGGGGGAGCAGGTGATCGCCGCACCGCCGGCCAGGCCCGGCGAGCGGCTCGTCGACGCGGTGGACATCATGGACCGGCTGCGCACCGCGGGGCCGTGGGAAAGCGCGCAGACTCACGATTCGCTGCGGCGCTATCTGCTGGAGGAAACCTACGAACTGTTCGACGCCGTGGACGCCGGCAACCCCGATGAGATACGCGACGAACTCGGCGACGTTTTGCTACAGGTGCTTTTTCATGCCCGGATCGCTCAAGAATCCACCGATTGCGGGTTCGCCATCGACGACGTCTCCGATGCGCTGGTCCGCAAACTCATCAACCGAGTGCCCGCGGTGTTGGCCGGGGAGTCGATCACCCTTGAGGATCAGCTGGCCCAGTGGGAACACCGCAAGGCCCTGGAACGGGCGACCCAGACGCAGCGGTCGTGTGTCGATGGAATCCCGACGGGTCAGCCTGCACTGGCGTTGGCACAGAAGGTCATTGCCCGGGCGAGGGCGAACGGCCTTCCGCCCGAGCTGATCCCGGAGGGACTGAGGGCGGTGACGATCGACCCAGACCACGACGCCGAGAACGATCTACGCTCCGCCGTGCTGAAGTTCATGGATGCCGTTCGCGCGGCCGAGCGAGCGATGGCAGCCACCCGCACGGTCGGCGAAACCGATACCACGGCCGAACGCTGGCGTCGCGTGTGGGCCCGATAACTGCGGAGGTCAGGGTTGGTCGCGCTTGACGGTGAAGTCGGCGCGGATGCCGTCACCGACCATTCCCGGCTTGCAAGCGATTCGGTAGGAACCGGGTTCGTCGAGTTGCAGGTCGAGCTGGCGTTGCAGGCCAGGTGAGATGTTCTCGACCTCGCCGAGCACTCGGTCGTCCTTGCCGTAGACATAAAACTCGGTCACCTTGGTGCCGTTGTTGGTCACCACGAACGAGGTCGACCCGGTGCCGCCCTCACTGGCGGACAGCGCACATTCGCTGTCGGTGGCGTTGACACTCACCTGGCTGCCGGTTGCCTGGCCACCCACAGCGTCCATGGATTCCTTGGCGGTGCAGCCCGTGAGTGCGACGCCGATCGTGATCGTGGCCAGAGTTGCGGCGAGACAGCGCAGCGAGTTCACAGGACGGACCTTTCGGCGGTGAGTACGGATTGTGGGCGCCGTGGAAGCGACACGTGGGCAGGTTTGAGAAACAGGGTGAGCACGATGATCAGGTAGGTCAGCCAGCCGACCAACTGCAGCACCGTCGGGGTGGGGCTGATGTTCAAGACGCCCTGGACGACTTCGCCGTACCAGGACGACCAGTTGAACCAGGAACTGATGTCGAAGGCCCGCCCGCCAGTGGCCGGCAGCCATCCGACCGTTTGCAGGGCACCGATGCCGTAGGAGAGGATCCCGGCCGCGACGACGATCAGGAAAGCGCCGGTGTAGGAGAAGAACTTAGCGAGGTCGATCCGCACCGCGCCGAGGTACATCCCCCAGGCGATTCCGATGGCGACCAGCACACCGGACAGTAGGCCGACCAGCGGCCAGGCCGTTTCGGCTTCGGCATAGCCCACCATGAACAGCGCGGTTTCGACGCCCTCCCGGCCCACCGCAAGGAACGACAGCAGGAAGACGGCCGGCGCACCCGCCTCCAGTGCCCGCGACATCCCGGCCCGGAGTTCCCCGGAGATCGTGGCGGCCGCCCTGCGCATCCACAGCACCATCGAGGTGACGATGGCCACCGCCACCAGAGAGGCCACCCCGGCGACAGCCTCGGCGGCCAGGCCGGTGACGGAGTAGGCGCCGTACTGGATGACGACGAACACGCCGACCGTCATCGCCACGGCGGCCGCGACGCCGAGCCACACCCATTTCAACGCATCCCGGCGCTGCATCTTGACCAGGAACGCGACCAAGACCATCACGACGATGCCGGCCTCCAGGCCTTCCCGCAGGCCGATCAGGCCGCTACCGAAAAGCTGCGCTGAGATCGCGGGTGTCGCGGTCATCGGCTGGTTCCGTTCGTGTCGGCGATTTATCTAAGGATCACCATACTTAGGGTTGCCTACAATTAGAAATCGGGGTCCCAGGCGGTTCGACGTCCCGATGCGCCTACCAGCCTTGCCGGGCCCCGTCGTGGGACGATTAGTCGGCCGTTTGCGCTGCCTGGAGCGCCGAATCGCCAGAATGGAGGGGCGGGTGGTGCCGTTCTCACGCTGGTTGGCCGCCGTCGTCGCCGTGTCGGCGCCGGTGCTGCTGGCGACCGGCTGCTCGTTTCCGGGCGGCGCGCCCATTCCCGCCGGGGTGCCCCCACCACCGGGAGATCCGGTCCCCGCGATTGCTGTCGTGGCGCCCGGTCGACCGGCTGACCAGCTTCGCGGATGGGCCGAGCAGCGCGCCCCGGCGCTGGACATCCCGGTGACCGCACTCGAGGCGTACGCCTATGCGGCGCGGGTGGCCGAGATCGAAAACCCCGGTTGCCATCTGGCCTGGACGACGCTGGCCGGGATCGGCAAGGTCGAGAGCCAGCACGGCACGTACCGGGGCGCCGGCGTCGCGCCCAACGGTGATGTCACCCCGCCGATCCGCGGCGTTCGCCTCGACGGCACCAACGGAAATCTCGCG
>SYAB01000305.1 GCA_005787665.1 Actinomycetota bacterium | reverse complement strand
GCTTGGCCGGCAGCACGGCGTTGATATCGGTGTAGCCGGCGCCGGTGAACGGCTTGCCCACCCGGGTGTGGGAGAGCAGTTCATAGCGGTCCAGCCAGTAGGCCACCGCCTTGAGCAGCACCAGCACCCCGACCAGGCTGATCAGCTGGATGCGGGCCGCGCGGGTCAGCGCGCCGCTGCCGGCGGCCAGCCGGATGCCGCCGAAGATGTAGTGCGTCACCAGGTTGGCCACAAACGTCAGGAACAGCGCGACGAACAGGAAGCTCAGCACCAGCCGGTAGAACGGCAGGTCGAAGGCGTAGAAGCCGAGGTCCTTGCCGAACTGCGGGTCGCTGACCCCGAAGTCGCCGCCGTGCAGGAACATCTGCACCCGCGGCCAGTAGCTCTGGGCCACCAGGCCGGCCATCACGCCGACCACCGCGGGGATCCCGATGGCGAAGGCGCGCAGTTTGGCCATCACCGCGGTGCGGTAACGGGCCACCGGGTCACCCGGGCCGGCCGTGGGCACGAACACCGGACGGGTGCGGTAGGCCAGCGCCAACCCGCCGAACACGATCGCCCCGAACAGCACGGCGACCACCAGGAACACGATCAGCCGGGTGAACAGCACGGTGGTGAACACCGAGCGGTAGCCCAGCTCTCCGAACCACAGCCAGTCGACGTAGGTGTCGATGAAGCGGGGGCCGATCAGCAGCAGGGCGAACGCGGCCAGGGCGATCCCGATCAGGGTGCGGCCCCGGCGGGTCAGCGCGGGCATTCGGGCGGGCGGCCGGACGGTCACGGCAAAACTCGCAAAATCACGATCCCAACCTTACGCATCGCGGGCCGGGGCGGCTTTTGCCCACCGTCGGACTCAGCACCGCGGGGGGTCGCCGCCCGAGGTCAGGGCCTTGAGCGCGTCGACGGTCTGGGTCAGCGTCTCGGACTTGATCAGCTCCATGGTGTTGCCGCCGACGGTGCGGGCCTCCTCGCAGTTCTCCGCGGGCACCAGGAACACCGTCGCCCCCGCCTCCTGGGCGGAGACCATCTTGTGGGTGATCCCGCCGATCGGGCCGACCGCACCCTCGGCGTCGATGCTGCCGGTGCCGGCGACGAACTTGCCGCCGTTGAGGTCGCCGGTGGTCAGCTTGTCGATCACCGCCAGGCTGAACATCATCCCGGCCGACGGCCCGCCGATATTGGCCAGGTTGAAGTCGATGGTGAACGGCGCCCAGGGGGCGTCGAGCACCGCGATGCCCAGATAGCCGTGCTCACGGTCGTCGTTCTTGCCCAGGGTGACGGTGGTGGTCCCGGCCGGGCCGTTCTTGCGGCGGTAGTCGATGACGAGCTTCTGGTCGGGTTTGGTGGCCTTGAGCAGACCGGTAAAGGTCTCCAGGTTGGGCACCGGGGTGCCGTTGACCTTGTCGATGGCGTCGCCGACCTGCAGCTTGCCCGCCGAGGGGCCGGGGTCGTTGACCTTCTCCACCCGCACCGCATCGGGGAACTTCAGGTAGTTCAGCGCGGCGTACTCGGCGTTGTCCTCGGAGCGTTCGAAGTCGGCGTCCTGGGACTTCTTGATGTCGTCGCGGGACTTCTCCGGCGGGAACACCAGATCCCGCGGCACCAGCTGGTCGTTGCCGGAGGCCCACAGCGCCAGGGCCTGGGCCAGGGTCAGCCCATCGCGCTGGGACACCGTCGTCATGTTCAGATGCCCGGAGGTCGGCTTGACCGGGGTGCCCTCGATGGCCACCACGGGCTTGCCCTCCACCTCACCGAGGGTGTCGAACGTCGGACCCGGGCCCAGCGCGACATAGGGCACCGTCACCGCCGCCAGCAGCACACCGAAGACGACGATCGGCACCAGGGCCACGATCAGCGTCATGATCCGCCTGTTCACGCCGCCTACCCTAACGGCGGTACCGTGGAGCCATGTCTGACCTGCCGTTCGGCTTCTCCCCCGGTGACGACCCCGAGCGCGGCAAGGGCAAGCAGCCCGGCGGCTCCGACCCGTTCGGTTTCGGGGCCGGCGGGTTCAACCCGGGCGATCTGGGCCAGCTGTTCTCCAAGCTCGGCGAGATGTTCTCCGGGGCGGGCAGCGCGATGGCCTCCGGCGGCGGCGGCGCGGTGAACTACGACCTGGCCCGCAAGCTGGCCTCGAGTTCGATCGGTTTCACCGCCCCGATTCCGGAGTCGACGGCCAAGGCCGTCGCCGACGCGGTGCACCTGGCCGACACCTGGCTCGACGGGGCCACCGCCCTGCCGGCCGGGGCGACGCGGGCAGCGGCCTGGACCCCGCAGGACTGGGTGGACAACACCCTGGACACCTGGAAGCGGCTGTGCGACCCGATGGCCGAGCAGATCTCGACGGTGTGGTCGGCCTCGCTGCCCGAGGAGGCCCGGGCGATGGCTGGGCCGCTGATGGCGATGATGACCCAGATGGGGTCGATGGCGTTCGGCTCGCAGCTGGGCCAGGCCCTGGGCCGGCTGTCCACCGAGGTGCTGACCTCCACCGACATCGGACTTCCGTTGGGCCCCAAGGGGGTTGCCGCCCTGATGCCGGCCGCCATCGAGGAGGTCTCCGAGGGCCTGGAGCAGTCGCGCAGCGAGATCCTGACGTTCCTGGCCGCCCGGGAGGCGGCCCATCACCGGCTGTTCTCCGGAGTGCCGTGGCTCTCGGCACAACTGCTCGGCGCGGTGGAGGCCTACGCCGCCGGCATGAAGATCGACATGAGCGGCATCGAGCAGCTGTCCGCCGGTTTCGACCCGACCTCGCTGACCGACCCGTCGAAGATGGAAGAGCTGCTCTCCCAGGGACTTTTCGAGCCGAAGGCGACCCCCGAGCAGACCGCCGCCCTGGAGCGGCTGGAGACCATGCTGGCCCTCATCGAGGGCTGGGTGTCCACCGTGGTCACCAGCGCCCTGGGCGATCGGATCCCCGGCACCGCCGCGCTCAGCGAGATGCTGCGCCGGCGCCGGGCCACCGGCGGCCCGGCCGAGCAGACCTTCGGAACCCTGGTGGGCCTGGAGTTGCGGCCCCGCAAGATGCGTGAGGCCGCCGCGCTGTGGGAGCGGCTGACCGAGGCGGCCGGTATCGACGCCCGCGACGCGGTCTGGAACCACCCCGACCTGCTGCCCACCACCTCCGACCTCGACGAGCCGGCCGCGTTCATCGACCGGGTCATCGGAGGGGACGTCTCCTCGGCCGACGTCGACGCGCTGATCGCCGAGATCGAGAAGGAGACCGGCGGCCCTGAGACCCCCGGCAGCCCGATTTAGTGTAGCGCGTCATTAATTAGTTGACAGTGTGGGATGGTGGTGTATGCCGTCATCTGCACCGGTGATCAACGATGAAGACCGGGCGACGTTGGAGTCGTGGACGAGGTCCTCGATGGTGTCGGCCGGTCGGGTGGAACGGGCTCGGATTGTTCTGGCGGTGGCCGATGGTGGGGGCACCTCGGGAACGGCTCAGATGTTGGGAGTCTCGCGCCCGACGGTGATCAAGTGGCGGGATCGGTTCGCGGCCAATGGGATCAGCGGACTTGATGACGATCCTCGCAGCGGGCGCCCCAAGACGATCGACGATGAGACGATCATCGCGGCGACCCTGGATCCGCCACCGGCATCGCTGGCGGTGACCCACTGGTCGAGCCGGCTGTTGGGCCGGCACCTGGGCATCGGGGATGCCACGGTGACCCGCGCCTGGCGGCGCTACGGGGTCAAGCCGTGGCGGCGCGAGACCTTCAAGTTCTCCACCGACCCCGAACTGGAGGCCAAGGTCCGCGACGTCGTCGGGCTGTACCTGAATCCACCGACGAACGCGATCGTGCTCTGCGTGGACGAGAAGTCCCAAATCCAGGCACTCAACCGCACCCAGCCGATCCTGCCGGTACGGCCCGGCCTGCCCGAGAAGGCGACGCACGACTACCAGCGCAACGGCACCACGACCTTGTTCGCCGCCTTGGAGATCGCCACCGGCAAGGTCACCGACCGCTGCTATGACCGGCACGGCAAGGCCGGGTTCCTCGACTTCCTCAAGACGGTTGCCCGGACCTATCCGCGACGTCAACTACACGTCGTCTGCGACAACTACCACACCCACAAACACGCCGACATCAACGCCTGGCTAGTCAAAAACCCCCGCATCACACTGCATTTCACCCCGACATCGGGCACCTGGCTCAACCTCGTCGAGGTGTTCTTCTCGATCATCACCCGCCAAGCAATCAGACGGGGCTCCTTCAACAACGTCAAAGAACTCAACACCGCGATCCGAGACTTCATCAGCGGCTGGAACGGCCGCTGCCGCCCCTTCGTCTGGGTCAAGACCGCCGAGGAAATCCTGCCCCACACCCGTAAACGAGATTCAGACGCGCGACACTAGACGGTATGGGGCGCGGTGGTCCTGCGCTATCGACACCGCGAACACCCCATGCCGTCTATGCGACAACGATGTCCGGTTAAGCGAACCCGCGAGCATTTGGCGGAAATTTCGCCGAACGGTCAGCCCGGGTTCATCATTACGGCTTTTGCACGGTCACGTCCATCGTCGCCAGCACGTAGTCGTTGCGAGCGAACCCGCCGCCGTAGGGGATGGACCAATCGTAGCGGGCGGTAATGGTGGCTTTCCCGGGGCCGACCGCGGTCAGCGCCCCAGACTTGTCGACGGTGGCGACCGCGGCGTCGGACGTGGAATACACGGTGCGCGGGTCACCGGTCTTGTCCGCCGCAGGACCGACTCCCTGGTAAGCCGACACGGTGAGCTGCGACCGCTGGCCCACCGTGTAGGTGGGACTCAGGAATTGGGAACTCTTGTCCAGCAGAGTGAACCCGACGTTCGGGATCGGAGTACCGATCAGAGCGGGTGCGACGTCGTCAAACGCGGTGTACTTCGGCTGCAACGGCTCGGTCATGATGAGGTACAGCGGGACGTCGAGGGTCTGACTCGGGAAGTAGTACTGCACGCCGGTGAACACGTAGGTACGGGACCCCAGCACGAACTGAGCGTCTCCGGTGACGAGCAGTTTCGGTGGGGCGGTCAGGATTTCGTTGGCCGACCAGGGCAGCGACGTCGACGTGACGGTCGTGGTGAATGTCTTGGACGTGGTTTCAGACTCCGACGTGCCGTACTTGCCAGCCACGTCCAAACCGAGGATCTTCGCGATCGGCGACCAGGATGCCTTGACATCCCAGCTTGACCCCTTGGCCGTCGACGTCGAGGCGGATACCGCCTGATTGATCGAACCCTGGCCATCGCCGGCGTTGTCGACGCTGATCTGACGGGTAAAGCCTGGATCACCCGGCGGGTTGCCGTTAAAGACAACATTCGTCATCGTCGGGGTAATGTTCGCCAAGAACCATGTGACGAGTTCCGGTGCACCCTGATCGGTTGACGCCAGCGTTGTCGTCGCATCGGGCGGGCCGACGAGGGCAGCGACCGCAGGGAACGTCCCGTCCCCTTCTGCAAATGTATGGACATAGCCGTACCCCTGCGTCGCATCAACAACAGTAATATAAGAGAGTAACTCTCGCTCGCCCTTCAGAACCGCCCACCATTCAAGAGGCAAGTCACTCGGAGGGGCGAGAAGGACGGACACATCCGGAATGCCGCCGCCGAGCGTGCCGCCGATACTGAAGTACGCGGTGTCGGCCGGCTTCAGCAGAGTCCCCCCAGAACCGCAAGAAGTGGGGTTCACGCAAACCGGTGGGGCGGCCAGGATGTACTCGGAAATGTCGACCGTTTGCCCTCGGTCGCCGATGCCGCCGACGTAGTCGAGGCCAAGCGTCGTCGTCGTCAAGTTCAGGATTTCGAACTCCCGGGTGAAGAGGAGCTCGCCATCAGGGGGCGCATTCGCTGAATTACCAACTTGCACAGTCACTTCGGTGACTCGGCTGCTGAAGGGATCCAGCAGATTGAAGCCCGGATTGCCAACAGCGACCCTGAATTCATCACTTGCGGCATCGCCCGTTCCCGGGGTGTAGATCCAGGTGCCGTCGTCGGCGATCTCTACCGTGCCACTGAGGGGCGCCTGCAGTAGCCGGTAGGTGACGGGGTCGCCCTCGGGGTCGCGCACCCGAAGCGTTCCCACGCGGTCCCCGCTGACCGACGTCAGGTACCGGAACGGCTGTGCTGTCGGCAGCTGGTTGAACAATGTCCGGCGTACCAGCAGCAGCGCCCCAGACAGGAGCTCGTTGAGCGGTCTGGGCAGCGTCGACAGCCACGACCCGACCGAGTCGAACCAACGGGCCGCCGCGGTGTTGACCGCCTTCAGCACACCCGCCGCCACCTGCGGGGCCGCCTGCAGCGGGACCGGAACCGCCACCGGCATCACTGGTTCCGGCTTAGCGACGATCGCCGCCGCCCCGACCGCTTCGGCGGAACCTCTAACGGGCGCCACGGCCGGGGACACCGGGCGGATGCCCGCAACAGACCGCCTGACGTCCCACCTCCCAACGGCCGCAGCCGCTCTCGGACGTGCAACCGCAACGCCGGCGCGCGCAGAAATCTCCCCCGCCGACCCTCCCGGCGATCTATCCGCCGCCCTTTCCGTCTGCCCCGGGCCACCGCCGCGACGGCGCTCCCCGGCCCGCTCCCCGGCCCGCTGACCGGCCGACGCCACCGCCCGCGGACCCGTGGCCACCCGGTCTGCCCGCTGCGCACTCCCGCGCGCCTCACCGGCATCGGCCGACACCCCCGCGCCGTCGGGCTCCCCGGTCTCGGCCACGGCCACCCCGACCAACTGCGAACCCGCCGCCCACAATCCGGCGGCCACCACTACAGCACCGACCCGCACGATTTGAACTACACCCCGTTTCCTTGAGGATTTAGCCCTTCAACGTATCACGGGAGCCACCGAACCCGCCAGCACCGCGCGACCCTCGGGAGCGGGTCGACTCATCGGGGTCGTCGCCTGTGCGGGCTCCGCGGAGGCGACCGTCGGCACTGCCGAACCTCTGCCGGTTCAGACCGTAGCGGGCATCCGCGAACCCGAGGTCGACCGAGCCGCCGCAGGAGCTGACCGGGGGTGGGCGTAGTCGCCGTCACGCAGGGTGGCGAGAATCTGCTTGCCCTCAGCGGAATTGAGTTGCACGGTCTACTCCCGGTGGCGTCTGGCGAAGAACCAGGGTTATCACACGCGTCGTGCGGACGACCGCGTCAGCCTGTGGACCGACGAACACGCGCGAGCGGGTGCGGTGCCAGAGTCGGGGGGTGTACGCCCTGGACCCGTCGATGCCGGTGCTGGTACGACCCGACGGCGTGGTGCAGGTCGGCTGGGACCCGCGCCGGGCCGTGCTGGTGCGTCCTCCCGACGGTCTGACCGCGGTGGGGCTGACCGTCGCGCTGCGCGCGCTGGCCTCCCCGATGAGCCGCGCCGATTTCCAGCGGCTGGCCGGGCCCGGCGCCGGGGCGCTCCTCTCGGCTCTGGTGGGCGCCGGCGTCGTGCACCCCCATCGCCGCCCCCGCGGACGGGCGCTGTCGATCCGGGTCAACGGCGCCGGGCCGCTGTCGGAGCTGCTCGCCGACGGGCTTCGGCGCTCGGGGGCGCGGGTGGCACGCAGCGCGAACGCCGCCGGCGCGCCTGCCGGGGTGGACCTGGTGGTGCTGGCCGACCAGCTGGCCGCCGACCCGCGGTTGGTGCGTGAATTGCAGGCCGCCAGGGTGCCGCACCTGCCGGTGCGGCTGCGCGACGGGGTTGGAGTCGTCGGGCCGTTGGTGATCCCGGGCCTGAGCAGCTGTCTGTGCTGTGCCGATCTGCACCGCACCGACCGTGACCCGGCCTGGCCGGCGCTGGCCGCCCAGCTGCGCGAGGTGGTCGGGGTGGCCGACCGGGCGACCGTGCTGGCCACCGTCGCCTTCGCGCTGGCCCAGCTGCAGCAGATCCTCGCCGCGGTTCGCGCCGGCGACCCGCCGCCGCCACCCCCGGCCACCCTGAACGCGACCGTCGAGGTCGACGTCGCCGCGGCGAGCATCGTCGCCCGGCGCGGGTCTCGTCATCCGCTGTGTGGTTGCTGGGCGGGGGGCGTGTAATCGAGGTCAAGGCCAGAAGTTATCCGCATTAGCCCAGCTGGCCCGAGGCCAAGCCTGCGTCTCCACCACCCACTCGGCCTCTTTGTTTTCCACGCTGTCACCGACGAATGTGGTCTTCCAACTCTGTACCACCCAGTTGCCGTTCACCTGCTTCGGCGGAACGAGAAGGCCGGCGCGCATCGGGATGTTGAGATTCCACGGGGGGCCCAACTTTTGGGTCTTCGCGCGGGGACCGTTACAGCCCCATCCGTTGCCTGGCGCACCGCCACACGTCATGTAGTCGTCCCCCAGATTCCAGAACCCCGAGCCCAGTTGACGAGGGCCCCCGCCTTCCGCAAGCAGGTCGACGACATCCTGCTCTACTGGAATCAGGGCGGTGAGGCCGAAGCTGACCGAATCGTCTGGATCGGGGGTTTTTATGACCTTGTCGATGTCGTACAACCTGAGCGCTGTCTCTAGTCGGTTCGCGAGCTCGGCGGCCGGGCCATATGGATAGGGGCCCAACTTCAGTGCGAAGACAACCTCCCGGAGGACGTCTAGTGCCGCATTCAGCGTGTTGACCACTTCCGATCCTGCTTTCAAGATCCGTGCTTGCTCCAACCGGGTGGCCACGGACCACAGTTGGCCCCTGAATTCATCGACCACCTTCGCGTAACCTGAACCCTTGGAGAAGTCCCCTTCGGCGGCGAAGGTTCCGATGACAATGACCGGAATCGGGAGCGGTTGGCCCGCCCTCGCCGCGTCGCGGAGGGCCTCAAGTGAGAGTGGTTTGAAGTCGTCTCGATAACGGATCCAGTTGTCGCCGGTTCCGTTGGGAATCTCCACCCGTTCACCGGCGTCGACACCGCTCGCCACCTGACCGGGTGTTTCGTCCAAGGTCCAGACTCTGGAACTGTTCGGGTACCCGAGTGTCGTCGCGAGGGTGGTCGTCAGCAGAATCAGCTCGTCGCCATCTTTCTCACCGGTCTCCCGCTTGACTGTCAACCAGTCCGAGGCGATCAATCCGGGCTTGCCGTTGCCGAAGGCTGACCCCAGCAACGGCGGCAGGGCTGAGCATCCGCTACTGGATTT